>JAADFV010000023.1:12963-54660 GCA_013152695.1 Chloroflexota bacterium
GCCTCCCATTCCGCCTGATTCTGCGCCCCGGCTTCCACTGCTTGCCGGTAAGATGCGAGAACATCGTCGGGAATAAAGAAGCGGGGTTCAAGGGGCCAGCCAAGATTCTCTTTGGCCGCCCGCAATTCTTCTTCGCCCAGAGGGGCGCCGTGAATGGCAGAGGTGCCTTGTTTGTGGGGGGCGCCAAAGCCGATAGTGGTGTGGCAGAGAATGATGGTGGGGCGTTCGGTTTGTACCCGGGCTGCGGCCAAGGCTTCATAAACAGCAACCCGATCCTGGCCATCGACATCGATGGTTTCCCAGCCATAGGCACGGAAGCGTGCTGCTCTATCCTCGGTAAAGGTGATATCTGTAGAGCCATCGATGCTGATGTGATTATCGTCATACAGCCAGATCAGCTTTCCTAGCTGCAGATGTCCCGCCAGCGAAGCTGCCTCAGAAGCGACACCTTCCATAAGATCGCCATCAGTAACCAGGGCATAGGTGTAGTGATCGATGATGTCGTGTCCGGGGCGGTTGTAACGCGCTGCCAATAAGGCCTCGGCAAGGGCCATGCCCACAGAGTTGCCCGCACCCTGGCCCAAGGGCCCGGTTGTGGTCTCGACCCCGGGAGTTTCGCCATATTCAGGATGGCCTGGTGTCATGCTGCCCCACTGCCGGAATTGTTTGAGCTCCTCCAGGGGGAGATCGTAGCCCGTAAGATGGAGGAGGGAGTAAAGCAACATCGAGCCATGCCCGCCACTGAGCACAAAGCGATCGCGGTTGAACCAGGCAGGGTTGTGAGGGTTGTGACGCAAGAATTGCGTCCACAGCACGAAGGCGACGTCGGCCATGCCCATGGGCAGGCCGGGATGACCGCTGTTGGCCTTCTGTACGGCGTCAACCGTTAGAAAACGGATGGTGTTGACTGCACGTTGTGCTAAATCGGATTGTAAGAATGTTTTTATTTGGGATGGAGTATTTGTTGTTGCCATCGGAAAGCCTCGTTGTATCATTTTTGCATGGTGGAATGCATTTTTGCATCCCGCGAAGGAGAATCGTGAGGTAATTACCCTGCATCCTACAGGAACATAAGGGCTACGTCAAGCAAAAGCAGTACACTCTTGTGCATTACCATGATACGAACAAGCCTGAAAGCTGTTTCCCGTCTGACTAATTTGGTTCACTCCTCTTCCTTCAGGTACAATCGGGTTATGACAGAAGAAACTACCTATCGCCTCCTTCTCATCGAAGATGAGGAAGACCTCCGTAGTGCCCTCAAGCTTCAACTCAAGAGTCAGGGCTACAAGGTCAAAACTGCTGCCGACGGCCTCAAGGGGCTGGATTTGGCAAAAAACAAGCACTTCGATGTCATCATTTTGGATCTCATGCTTCCCGGTCTGGATGGACTATCGTTGATGCGCACATTGCGGCAAGAGTCGGATGTCCCGGTGCTGATGCTTACGGCGCGTACCGGCGAACTCGACAAGATTGTCGGCCTGGAAAGTGGTGCCGACGATTATCTGACCAAGCCCTTCAGCTTTGGCGAGCTTTTAGCACGTCTTCGCGCCCTCATTCGCCGTTCCGAACGGACGCGTTTGCGCGATCGGCTTTCCTCTGGAGGAGTGACCATGGATTTGGTTAGTCGTCGCGCCACCAAAGATGGTGAGGCTTTGAATCTGAGCCCGAAGGAGTTTAGCTTGTTGGCCGAGCTAATGCGTCACGAACGAGCGGTGTTGAGCCGTGATCTCTTGCTCACGCGGGTGTGGGGCTACGATTTTATGGGAGATTCGCGCACGGTTGATGTGCATATCCGCTGGTTGCGCGAAAAAATTGAGGAAGACCCTTCACGACCTTTGCTCATCCAGACGGTGCGGGGGGTGGGCTATCGTTTTGAAGGTGGAGGGGTTGCCTCGGTGAAAACCCTGGATAACGACGAATGATCCTTGAGCTTTTGAGTGCGGGTTTGTTGTTGGCGTTGGGGCTAGCTGGATATTTGGGTTGGAGATTGTGGCGAGTGCAGCGGGAAAGCACTGCGACCAAAGAGGCACTGAGCCATAGTCAGGCACAACTGGCAGCACTCGAAGGACAGCGACGACAACTGGTCTTTTATTTGCAGGGCATCAACCTCGTAGATACCCATGGTCTCTGTGTCGTTGATAGCAATTTGAAAGTACTCTGGCTCAACGACACGATGCAGTCTTTTTGGGGCAAGGAGGCCAGAGAAGGGGTATTTTTTAGTGAATTATCGCTCGACGAGGCTATCCTGGAAACGGTACGTATTTCTTTTCGTGATGCCGCCTTACATGAGGTGCAATACCATGATGAAAAGGGTTCTTATCATGTGAGAATGCGGCGCATTTTGGGCGGGCCTGGGGCTATGGTGGCACTACGCGTGCGTGATGTGACAGAATTGCAACGCTTGGGACGAGCCCGGCGTGATTTTGTTGCCAATATTTCCCACGATCTTCGTACACCGATTACGACTATTGGCGTTTTAGTCGATGCTCTGCAGGATGAAGCAGCTCACAGTTCCAAACAACGTGCCAAACTCCTCAATGCCATCGTCGACCAAACAGCCGCCTTGAAACAGTTAGCGCAAGAATTGATGGACCTGAGTTTGATAGAGTCTGGACGTATGCCTTTGCGCCTGGTTGAAGTTTCAGCAGCGCAACTGCTCCAAGATGCACGGGAGCGGATGAGCGCGCAAGGGGAACGAAAGCATATCGAAATTCTGATCGAAGCGCCTTCTCCGGATTTGCGGGCTCTAGCCGATCATGATCACATCCGCCGCGTTCTCCAAAATCTCATCCACAATGCCATCAAATTTTCCCCCGAAGAGAGTAAGGTTGTCATTGGTGCTAAAGCAAAAGATGGTGATGTTTATTTTTGGGTGCGCGACTGGGGTGAGGGAATCTCCGGTGAAGAGCAAAAACGCATTTTTGAACGATTTTATAAAGCTGATGCTACGCGCAGTAGCGGTGGTACCGGCTTGGGATTGGCCATTGCCCGCCATATTATCGAAGGACATGGCGGCCACATTGGCGTGGAAAGTGCCGTGGGGGCGGGCAGTACTTTTTGGTTTACTTTGATCCGCTGTGAGGCGGAATAAGGGGGAGAAGCCAGGGCCAATCCTTATAATCATCGAGATTCTGCCAATCGACGACCGAGCGCCGCCATATTTCCCGTGGGGGCAAGGCGTTGGGATTTTCGGCGTGAAATTCCCTGGCAAAAGCGCTCAGAACCAAAGGTAGATCCCCTGGTAATACGATTGCATAACTCAAATCGGCCGCCGCGTCATACCACACACGCCAGATACGGTCGGGGCGGCCCTGTAAGTGAAGCGCCCATTCCCGGCAGACATGACCATCCACAAGACATTGACCCCGATATTCAAACGCGCCGGACATGGCGTAGTTGCCAAAATTCGGGGTCGTGACCCATTGGAAAAATGCTTGGGGGAATTGGGTCGCATCATCACGGCCTTCGGGCCGGCCCTGTCGCCAGAGAATGACCACCTCTTTGCCACCGATTAGATTGAAATGAGCCACACCCTGAATAGCCTTCTCGATACTTTGCCCCATCGTAAAGCCATAGGGACGACTGTAATCCCAGGGCACACTGGTAGGCAAGGTGAACCAGGTATGTGCTGCGATCCACCGGCTAACCGCGGGAGCATAGGCCATTGCTTGCTCTGACGTCAAGTTCAACACGCGTTCACCCGCGGGAAGGGGGAGAGACGTCGCTTGGGATGAATCAGTAGGGAGCTGGATATTACAGGAAGCAGAGTATCCACTTCCTTCCAGATCCTGGATATCCAGCGTGAGCTGCCCGAACTGCCAGGAATCAGAAGCTGCCGCCCAGACTGTGTGCAAATGAAATGTGCCTGCTCCTGGACCCAAGACTATCTCGCCATCTTTTTCATAAATGGTGACAGTTCCGTTACTCACGGTGCCGATGTGTAGCCAAAATGTGCCGGCGGCAATTCGATAGCTTCCTTCGATCACACCCGCGGCTCCGGCAATACCGGTTTTTTGCCCCAACATGATCTTGTCGAGAGTCACCGTAATCAAATTTTCCTGATTCCAGTTCTGAGGCACATAACGGCATTGAGCCATATCGAAGGTAACAGGTATTTCTTTCATTTCTGCGCGGGGGATGTCCATGAGTTCGTTCAGATTCTCATCCATTTGTTCTGCTACCGGAAAAACATTACGCATGTCGTAGGGATGCGGCGTAGTTTGAGGTGTGGGGGTGAGCACCGTCGTTCCTGGCTGCACTGCCCTCTGTTCCAGGCGCAGACTCAAAGCCAACAACAGCAGCAATCCTACCACCGCCCCCCAGGATACCAGCGGCTGAAGCCAGCCCCTCCTATCCTGCCGCCCCTCCTTTTTCGCACTGGTATTCGCTGTCGTCAACACCCTCAAGAAATTTTCTCTGAGATGCGGAGGAGGGGGTGGCGAGGGCAACATTCGCAAGCGCTGGGCCGTTTCCCGCACATTTTGCATCTCGCGCGCACAGGACGCGCACGACTCGATATGGTCATCCACGGCGCGCCGTGCTGAGGGACTCAGGTAAGCATAAACCGCGATCTGCTCGACGATGGGGCGATGCTTCATGAGGCAGCCTCCTGCTGATAAGCTTTACGAAACGCAGTCCGTGCCCGTACCAGCCGATTTTTGACTGCGCTTTCCGAAATTTGCAAGGCCTCCGCTGTCTCCTTGACGCTGAAACCAAGATGATCGTAGAGCAACAGTGGTGCCCGCTGTTTGGGTGACAACGCCGCCAGTGCCTGGGCCACCGCCACCTGCTCCTCGACCTGTGCCATCGTTTCATTCTGGGAGGGACTCAATTCGTCTGCCTTGTCCCAAGACAACCACTGAAATCGGCGTCGACGTTTGAGGGCATTGTTGGCGGCGTTCGTAGCGATACGGTATACCCAGGCCCGATGATTGGTGATGGTAGGAAGCTTCCCTCGCGCCTCGAATACCTTCAAAAAAGTCTGCTGGGTCAGCTCCTCAGCCAGTTCGCGGTCATTGCCAGTCAGACGATAAAGATAGCCAAAAATCGCGACATGATGCTCATCGAACAGAGCAATCACCAGGGCACTCAGGTCTGATTGAACCGATGCGGTGGCAAAATGAGCTTGTGGTGTGGCAAGGGACGGGAAATCGGACAAAGCATTCCTCCCATATAGAACGGCGACGTGAGGAGTTTCTATCAGGTATGACAATCAAGAGACCCTCTCGGTCGCAAACCCTTACTGTACCCGTCCGTTCTCGATACTGAACTCCCGAACCCCAAGCACCCTCTGCGTGGTGACTTCGTACGCCTTGATTTCCAGATTTAGCCGGGAAATATTCGCCGACAAGACCAGGGGAATACGGCTGGGATACGTCTCTCCGGCCTGCCAATGACTGGTGGGAAATTCATAGCCGGCCGGCTTGGGTGAGGAGCACGTCACCAGACGGTGTACGCACGGTCAAGGCAATCTGAATATCGGGCAGGGGGGCCTGTAAGGCCTGCCAGTAAAGCCACAAACCATCCTTTCGTACTTCTGCCCCTACCAGGCGCAATTGCTGAGCAAAGTCCAGGGGCTTTTCCAGGAGGGGCGGATGGCTGGGAAAGGTTTGACCAGGGATAAAGCGATAGTGGCGAAGACCGATGTAGGCGTAGGACGGTACCGGCTCAGCCTGAGCATAACGGTCGAGCAAAAGTTCGGTTACGTGCGTAGGATCGATGACCTCGTCCTGCCAGAGAAACAACCAAACACCACCAAATTCCTGAGCAATACGGTTGAGTTGTGCTGCCACTTCTTCCCAACCTAAGACTCGATTCACATCCAAAATCTCGATTTCAGGCAGGCGAAAGCGGGGCACAGCCAGTTCAGGAGGGACGTAGGTGTCGAAGATAGGATAAGCGTGTCCCGAGACCAGAAGAACAGCCTCATCGGCTTGGCGATGGAAGTACATCTCGGCAATGGCTTCGCGCCAGGCTGTTTTGGCAAAATTGGCATCGCTAAACCAATTGACAAGGCCGCTGACCTGGGAAAACAAGAGAAAAACGAGCACACTGATGAACAGGAGGGAGCGCAGCGTCTGTGTTTTTTGCACGAAGAAATGCCGTATTTCTAGCCGAGTGTCACCCCAAAGGGCACCAAGGCCGCCTGCCAAGAAGAGGGCCCAGGCAGGCCAGGCAATCATGAGATAGCGAGGGTTGAATTTTGGTGTGCGGTAGGCCAGGGCAAGAATGCCTAAAACAGGGACAAAGAACCACAAAAGAAGTAGTACGGCCGGATAGTGTTTGCTCCGCCGTTCTTGCCTGTAGACGAGGGGGAGGAAGGCGATGGTGATAATCGCAAAACCGATCAACCAGGTGCGTGCCTCTGACTCGAGCATGACTTCGGTGGCGCCTACGGTGAAATTGATGGCTACATCGAGGACGGCTTCGCCTAATTTGAGCGTACCGGCCCAATAACTGGCATCGACTTGAAAACGCCGTACCATGGCCGGTAACCAGGGCAGATATCCCCCAACTACCAGGGCATTGACGGTGAGGAAGCGACGTAATGGCTGGCGTTCATGTCCTCTATGCCACCACACGTGGGCCCAATAGAGAGCAAAAGCAACAAGGGCGAAGCCGGCAAGATAGTGGGTATAGAGGGCTGCCAGCGCCGTGATGCCATACAAACCCCACCAACGTACACTTACCCTTTGCTTTGATACGGAACCGGACAACGTATGCAAGATCGCCCATGCGGCCATCGTCGTCAGTGTCAGGAGCTGGGTGTACATCCGTGCTTCCTGGCTGTAATACACCAAAAGCGGTGAGATGGTGGCCAGCAGGGCCGCTAAATTTGCTGTGCACTCGTTCCATAGGCGCCTGGCCACCCCCCACAACAAAGGAATGAGCAGCATCCCCCAGGCGACTGAAAGCCAGCGCATAAGGTAGGCAATGTTGCCCGGCCAGGGCTGGAACAGGCGCAACCAGCCGTTCATGAGCAAGTAATACAACGGCGGCTGAATATCACCCGCGGTCCAGCGGGTCAGCTCTCCTACTCCTAATTGCGCAACCTGTGCCGTCACCCCTTCGTCGTACCACAGGCTTTGTACATCAAGATGATTGAGGCGTAAGCCAAAGGCAAGTAAGAGCAGAATGAAAAGAAAATAATGACGTTGGCGCATCGAAAAAGGGAGAAGGGAAGAAGCCGGATGGCTATTCTTCGCGACGGTTGCGAGAGCGTTCCTGTGAGAATCCCTGGGGATAACGCCGTGCCAGCTTATCGATATTGTGCTGGGCCACTTCCTCCAGGGGCATACCCAGAGCATCAGCCATCACGGCCAGGTACCAAAGCACGTCTCCCAACTCTTTTTTGAGGGCCTCACGGTCGAGTTCGTGGCCATGGAAGAAGGCTTTTTTGATCAGTTCGGCGGTTTCGCCAGCTTCGCCGTTCAATCCCAGGGCCGTATACATGAGCGTGCGGTCCAGTTCACCATGGTTGCCTGCTGTACGCAAGGCCAATTGTTGATATTCGTTGAGCTTCATAAGAATGAAAGAAGGAGAAAATAGGTAAAGGGGAAGGAGAAATCATCATGAGCAGCGTTCGAGCTAACCCCGTCCCTGGCAGAATTTATGGTTGGTAAGGCTAAAACGTATTTTCTGCCGGGATAACCTCATCCAAAATCACCACCACTTCATCCCCTTCACTGATTTCTAAAACTTGGCGGAGGCGGGCATTTATCAGAATAAAATGGGCACCATCACCGGTGGGGAAAGCTGTACCCTCATAATCACCGCCATTGATAGTTCCCTTGACCTTGACGCGAGAAGTGCTCCGTAAATCTTCACTTATAAAACGGGGGAATTGGACACAATAATAGCTGCCGCGACGCTTCAGCGGACCTAGGAAGTGAATAACCGCCATGAAACACGACTCCTTGAAAAGCAAGCGAATGGGGCAACGATGATGTGCAACTAGATTGTAGCCTGTCGACGGCGCTCTTGCCAAAAATCAGGAGCCTTCATTTAAGCGGCATGTGCCGGGAGGGCAAAGCCGACGCAACAGGGCCATCGCCTTTTTGGCAATAATTGCCTGGCGATGGCCCTGATTAAAGTGGTGGAAATGAGCTTATTCAAGAATCCAGCGGTCTAAATCCCGTGTCCAGCTTGCTAACTCCTCACCAAACCACAATCCAATCTCGAATGCCGCCGTTTCCGGGCCATCGGAGCCATGAACAAGATTACGCCCAATCTCCATGCCTAAATCGGCACGGATTGTGCCCGGTGCCGCGGCCACAGGGTTGGTCGCCCCCATGGTATTGCGTGCGGCCTGAATAGCATTTGGGCCTTCCAGAACCATGGCTACCACCGGCCCCGAGGTGATGTACTGGATCAATCCTTCATAAAAAGGACGTCCTTGGTGGACGGCATAATGCTCTTCTGCTAATGATTGCGAGACCTGTAACAACTTCATGGCAATGATCTTGAGGCCGCGTTTTTCAAAGCGACTGACAATTTCACCGATAAGGCCGCGTTGTACCGCATCTGGTTTGAGCATGACGAAAGTTCGTTCCATGTGTATTTGTCTCCTAAAAAATGATTTTTGATTCGATGATAAGATATAAAAACCTTCGTAAAGGTGGTCAGTCAAAAAGCCAACGCTCGGAGGGTTTCCAAAGGGGGAGCATGGGGGGGCTAGAGGGTGGGGTAAGATCAGGGAACCAGCGTTGGGCGTAGGAATAGTCTGGGTCCAGGCTCTCGATGGTTTTGAGGTGATCGAGTACGTCGATGGAGCGAAGAGAGGTGGCATGAGCACAACGTACAATCAACCAATGTGCCTTAAGGCAGTAAGGTAGTTCATCGAGGATCTGCTGCGTGACGGCCAGACAGGCATCGATACGCCCTAATTCATACAGGGCCCTGGCATATCCCAGAGCAATATCCATCCGTGCAGGATGCTCACCATAAAGTCGTTGATAGATGCGCAGGGCCCGTTGCCAGTTCCCCTGTGCTGTAGCCTCTGCAGCCTGTGCATAAGGGTCTGGGTCAGAGTCAGGCGTATGTCCGAGAATATCTTGCTCGTACTGGCGCGCAATCGTGGCTTCTTCCTCTTCCCCTAAGGCGGCCGCAGCTTGCCTCAGTCCTGCCCAGAGCATGCCTGCTTCTGGGTCAGCACTCAAGGCGCGACGCAAGACATCGGCAGCATCGGCATAGAGGCCAACGGCAAGAGCACCTATCCCTAAGCGAGCATAGGTTTGCAAATGATGGGGCCAATAACGCAAAATATGCCGGCCCAGGGCAAAGCCGGCAGTGTAATTCTTATCAACCTCGAGCAGTGATTGCAACTGTTTACTTAGATCACTGAGGAAAACCTTGCTCATAGTCCCCGTATCTTACTAAACCCCATCCACTCCCGCAAACTTGAGCAGCAACGAGCAGCCGTAAACGGCCAGCAGGAACCGGCTCTGCCAAGCAGCACTTGTAGGGATGGTTAAGGAGAAGGCAAGAGAGGATGTATGGCTCAGGATAAACTGGGAGGGGCGAGATGGAGGCGACCTTCGCTGAGGCCGGTTACTTTGACCAGAGAATAGACGGGAGCGCCATACGAAGCCACTGCATCCCGTCCCGATTCAAATGTTTTCTCCAAGACGACCCCAAATGCGACGATTTCGCCCTCTGCCATGCCTACCAAATCGGCCAAAGCTGCCAGGGTTGTTCCTTGAGCCAAGAAATCGTCAACAATGAAGACTCGGGCCTTGGGGGGAATGACATGTGAGCCCAGATAGAGTTTGATTGGCTTGTTCTTAGTGCGGCTGAAGGAATCGATAACGTAATATCCCCCCTCGGGCAGGGTGATGGGGCGACTTTTTTTGGCAAAGACAACCGATGCTGGCTGAGGCCATTGTTTATTGTTGACCGCCATGGCTGTAAAGACGGCTACGCTGATACCCGAAGCTTCGGCGGTGAGGATCACGTCGATATGCTGATCGTGTACCGCCTGAGCGAGGACTGTGCCTGCGTATGCGCTAAAGGTGTAATCGATACGGTGATTCAGCAACGTATCGATGTTGACAATGCTATCACCGACTGCTTTTCCTTGTTCGAGTACGAGTTGATTCAATCGCTCGAGTAAGTACATGGGATCAGGACTGAAGGGCTGAGAGGAATTCGTAGTTATTACGACTGCGCCGCAGGCGGTCACGGAAAACAATCATTGGTTCGGCGCCGGGTTGTTTGTGGCGGATCGCCTCAATCATGCGCCGCATGATCCATACTTTCTGAATGGTATCTCGATCGAGGAGCAGGTCTTCATGGCGGGTATTGCTGCGCTCGATGTCGATGGCAGGAAAGATGCGTTTTTCTGCGAGATAACGGCTCAGGAAGAGTTCCATATTGGCTGTGTGCTGGAATTCTTCGGCAATGCGGGTGTCAAGAGGGCTGTCAGAATCAATGAGGCAGGTTGCTAGAAGGGTGAGGCTGCCACCATTTTCGATTTTCTGGCCAGCGGCAAAAAAGCGTTTGGCCCGGTAGATTGCGACAGCATCGAGATCGGGGCCAAGCATGTGCCCCGAAGAGGAAAGCGACTCATTATAAGCACGTGTCAGGCGCGTGAGCGAATCCAGGACAAGGACGACATCGCGACGCATCTCTACAAGGCGCTGGGCCCGATTCAAGGCCAGCTCTGCCGCGGCGACTTGCTTATAAGCGGAGGCGTCGAAGGATGCACTAAACATCTCGGCCTCAACCGAACGCGCCACATCGGTGATCTCTTCGGGACGATCGCCGATCAAGGCCACCAGGACATGAATGTCACTATAGTTGTAAGTCAGAGCATTGACAATCTGCTTGAGCAGGGTCGTCCTCCCTGCTTTAGGCGGACTGAAGATAAGTCCTCGCTGGCCCCGGCCAATGGGACTGAGCAAGTCGATCAGGCGGGGAGCCAATATGTGGGGTTTGGTTTCGAGGATGAGTTGTTGATGGGGAAAAATTGGCGTAAATGCCTCGAACTGTTCTCGATCGAGGGCGGTTTCGGGGTGAAGACCGTTGACCGAAAGGATTTGAACCAGACTGTAGTACCTTTCTCCCGACTTGGGTTTACGGACTTTGCCTTTGATAAAGTCCCCGTGGCGTAAACCAAAACGCTTTATCTGCGCCGGTGAGACATATATCTTTTTTCGTTGATACCGGTTACGATAGTTCGGACGAAGAATACCTTTGCCTTCTTTGTCGAAATCGAGATACCCCATGCCGACATCTTGTTCGTTGCCGTTATTATCATGCGTCTGGCTCAAGATTTGCAGGAGTTCGTGTTTGCGAAGTTTGCTGTATCCTGTGAGGCCTTGTTGGCGCGCTAGGATGCGCAGTTCTTTCAAACTGTGAGTCGCGAGAGGGTTTTCATGTTTCATAGTAAGACTGGACAGGCCCAGGCGATATGTATGGCGAGATATCGACCCTGGACGAAGGGAGAATGGGAGTATGAATTGGTCACCCTCTTTCGGAGAGGGGATGGACGAACCAACCATCAGAGAGTTAGCGATGCAAAACAGTATATCACGGGCTATTTAGGGCGTCAAAGCCCGGTTTGGCGATATATCAGAGGTATCCTAGGGCGCGTAAACGCTCTTCGATGGCTTGCTGGTCTGCAGAGGAAAGTTCGGGGGCGAAGGGGGAATGGGAGGGCGAAGGGGGGCTATTCCGGGGCAGCGTGGTTTCGATGGCGTCTGGATGTGACCACAAAGGCAGAACTTCTCCATCCATGGTCTCTGGCGCAGCTATACCGAGGGTGTGTAATATCGTGGGGGCGAGATCGAGAAGACGGCTACGGGTAAGGTGTCGAGGCTCGATGCCGGGGCCGGCTGCGAGCAGGATACCGGAAAAAGTGTGATTTCCGGTAATTTCGCCGCTCGTGCTGAAAGAGGAGGGAGCAAAGCCAAAAGCAATGGCTGTATTGTTCGCAGGATTGGGATCAGAACGCCGCGGTTCGATGATGATGTCAGGAGCAGAGTCAAGGTAAGGGCCGGCATAGATATCGGCGCGATGGTAGGTCGCAACGATGGGAGATACGCCTGTGGCGGGGTCGCGTAACTCGCGTAAGGCCTGGATGATGGTTTCGCTCAGCTTTTCTGCCTGCTCCTGGCTGAGAATACCCTGGGGTTCGCGTCCACGGATATTAAGGCGAATGCCGGAGGTCGGGGTGTAGACTGCGCGGGTCTGGGACCAGTCGATGGCCGAGAGCTGATTCCCAGGCTGGGGCTGCCGTTGCCAATCCCGTAGGAAGGGAATTTGCTGTTTTATTTTTCTGAGCTGGGGATGCGTACGCAAGAGTTGCCAGAGAGAAGGAGTGTGAAGAGGTCTGGCTGTACGTTGCAACCATCCTTGCTCTTCCAGCCAGACGTTGGGATAAAAGAGGCGGGCACAGGGAGCAAACCCATGATCACTAAGCAGAATAATGGTGGCCTCGGGGCCGGCATCTGCGACCAGCTGGCCAATGATTTCATCGATAGTTTGATAGGCGGTAAGCAGCAAGGGAACGAGTTTACGCGCCTGTTCTTCCTCGTAGTGGGGATGTTGGGGTGAGAGGAGGTGGAGGGTGTAGTGCTGTAAACGGTCTGTTGCAGTGAATACGATTACGGCTGCGTCCCAGGCTTGTTGGGCGAGTAGCCACCGGGCAGCTTTGCCGCGAGCACGAATTGCGCGAATTGTTTGACGGATAAACGCCTCCAGGCTGAGGCCGCTGCGATCGACGTTGATCGTGTAGTCAGACACCGCCGCCAATAGTTGTTCTCGCAAGGAGGGGGGTTGGGTGAAGGGACTGCGTAAGCTGGGCGTCAGCATGCCCGCGATGACGGCACCGTGAGGAAGTGGTTGGGGCGGATAAGTCATGGGTACATTGAGCAAAGCGATACGCTTTTGGGCGGCCGCCGCCCATTGCCAAAAGGTGGGTGCTCGTACGCTCAGGGCATTGTTGAGTCCGTAGCTATAGCTATCTGGTTGTTGCCGGCTAAAGCTAAAGATGCCGTGGTGGCCAGGTAGGAGACCCGTAGCAAATGTGCTCCAGGCAATAGAAGACTCAGGGCGAAGGGTAGAATGCAAGGGTCCCCAGGCGCTTCGTTCCCGTAGCGCGGCGAGATGCGGGAGAGCACCTTGCTCTATCCACGGCGAGAGAATGTTCCAGTCAGCCCCGTCCAGGCCCAAGATCAGTAACATGAGTGCTTCTACAGATAGCCCAGGCCCTGCAGCCGTTGTTTTACGGCAGTTGCTTCCTCTTCAGAGAGGTCGACTGAGGTTGTGGGTGGGGGTAGGGGGTCCCTTGTTTGGGGTAAGTGTCGGAGCAGATAATCCTCATCCCAAATGTTTCCAATGACCCGTCCTTCCATATCTGCTGGAATAGGTACGCCGGCTAAATGGAGGAGAGTAGGGGCCATATCGATGAGATGAGGGGGATTGGTGAGGGTGCCCGTACGGATATGCGGGCCATGAGCGAGAAAAATACCCTCAGGACGATGATCACCCGAGCGCAGCAACTGGGGAATGGCGGTGATGAGGGTGCTCCCCAGGGTGGGAACAACGGCAAAATCTGGGTCGAGAGTGAGGATAAGATCGGGAAAGTGTTGGGAGAAGGAACCGCGATAGAGCTCGTCGCGACGTTGAATTTTGTGAATGAGTGGTTTTCGTTGGCCGGGTATACGTAGCTGTTGGGCTGCAGCCGTAATGTGCTCGAGTAATTCGGGAATAAAGGCTGGATGTACGGTCCCTCCCTTGAAGCGATCGCTGCGATTAAGGTAGATTCCGCCTACGTTGTTGTAAAGAGGTTCTGCCCAGGCCCGTGTCCGTGACCAGTCGATGGCATCGGCAAGGTGCCCATGTTGGCGCAGGGTTTCGCGGGCCTCTTGGGGAAGGATGCGTTTGGCAATGTCGCGTAGCCAGGGTGCCTGGCGTTTAAGACGCTGCAGCATGCTGCCTTCGCTGTGCATGCGCAAATGCAGGATCCCCAGCTCGAGCAGCCAAAAGTTGAGATGGCACCAGTGTCTGGCCGCCGGCCCGAAGCCGTGATCGGACACTATGACGATATTGGTCTGGGTGCCGGCCGAACGCATGAGGCTGCCGAGGATGCTATCGAGAAGGCGAAAGTATTGCCGAATTTTTTCGGCGACGATGATATCCAGGCGCGCCGCCTCTTCGGTTTGCTCACTTTGCAAATAGTGCCAGAAGTGGTGAAAAATGCGGTCTGTACCGGTGAACACCACCATCAACACATCCCAGGCTCTTCCCTGCATCAAGCGTAAGGTGTGAAATCCCCGGCGTTCGGTCATCTGCATGATTTGATCGAGCATGGCCGAGGGGTTGGGAAAGTCTTCGAGTCGCAGAGGATGGCCGGGGCGGCCATAATCTAGATCGATAATGTAGTCGTCTAGTTCTTCGGCCAGGGTGGGGGGATGGGTCCACTGGGAGGCGTGAGGGGGTGTGAGCATGCCGCTAATGGCAAACTCCCCCACAGGGCGCAGGGGATAGGAAAGCGGCACATTGATATAGCCTACACGCTTGTTTTCGGCCTGGAAGTAGTCCCACAAAGTAGGGGCGTGGATATCACTGCTATTGACAGGAGTACCCACATTGCGCAGTGATTCGGCAGGGGAGCGGGGAGATTTGTGGATGAAGTTGAGAACACCATGGCGCCCGGGGTTGACGCCGGTGGCAAAAGTAGCCCAGGCTGGTGCTGTGAAAGGGGGTTGGGTAGAGATAAGGTCTGACCATATTCCCTGGCTGCGTAAGCGTGCCAAATTGGGCATTTCACCCAAGTCGGCCAAGGAGCCAAGGATACTCCAGACACCGCCGTCGAGGCCGATGATAAGTAGTCGTGAGGGAGGAGTAGGCTGAGTCATGGTTGTTTTTAGTATGACGCAAATAGGTGGAATTGACCAGTTTTTAGCCGTGTTTGTATGTGCATCATGGCGTTACGACATACCATGCCAGCAGGTTGCTCGCCCCAAGAAGGATGAAGAGGAGTGGCAGTAAGTGCGGCCGCCAGCGTCGAGGCAGAGCTGTTTCCCAACCCAAAAAGAGAAGAATGGCAATGGGGAGGAGGGCTGGAAAGAAGTAACGTCCCTGGGGTTGCCAGGCCTGGCCCGCCATGGGCAAGGATACCTGTAACAGCAACAAAGTTAGAGCCAGTGAAGCCCAGAGGAAAAGTCGGTCACGCGGACGTAGTTCGTGATGACGATACCTGCGCAAAACCTGCAGCAGAAGTAAAAAGATGCCCCAGGCAGCGGTCAGGGAGGCAATGGCAGCTATGCCATACATCCAGAAAGGGAAAGGGCGGCTCAACCAACCGAAGTAGCCCCAAAAGCTGGCCCAGGCAAAACCTTCGAAAAGAAGATAACGGAACTGGGAAGGTGCATCCCAAGCGCTAGAAGCGAGGGCGCGATCGAAAAAGCCTGCCGGCACCGGTAAAACGCGCTCGGCACGGCGGAAAAGGGGATTTCCCAGGGGGGCGGGGAGTTGGCCATCACCATTGAAAAGGCGCTCGTGGCCTGATTCATCCCAAAGATGGAGGCGGAAGACGAGAGGCGGTGTTCTTGTGGAGGCTGTCAGATGGATAAAGGTTGCATGTGGATCAACAGTGAACGTCCATGTGCAAGCAGCAGCCAGGGTCTGGCAAGAGAAATCACGTTGATGGGTATTATCCTTCAAGGTAAGCTCGAGAATGCCAGGAGAATTGTCTATTTTGGCTTGCAGAAGCAATGTTTGGCCGCGCAGGCCGGCAACACTTTTATCGCTGAGGGTTTGCGAAAGAAGGGGAAGGGAAGAGGATGTGGTCGGAAGCAGTAGGCCTGATTTGGTGCGGCTGGGCGCTGTCTCCGGCCATTGTCGCCAGCCACTGGCCCAATGTGGGTTGGGGATGAGGAGGATGATTAGGCTGAGAAGAGTGGCAAATAGCAAGGGTAAGCGATAACGTTGCAGACGAGGAACGGTGTACAGGCTCCAAATAAAGGTAAAGGGCCAGAGGAATATCAGGCTGCGGTCGATGAGAAGGGGAGCTGCCAGGGCAAGAAGCCAGGCCAAGGCAATACGCCCTCCTGAAACAGGTGCGGGTACAAGCATCCAGGCAAAAACAAGGCTTCCCCAAAGAATTGCTAAAACAGCATTATTATGACTGCCAGCAATGAATCCCACCATGGGCAAGAGCCCCACCAGTAAACCTGCGCCCAGGGCGGTACGTCGATCGTACTTCAGGAGTAAGGCGAGGGTAATGGCAACTGTGAGCAGGTGTAGCAGCAGGGAGCCTAGACGCAGCCAGCGCAGTTGTGTCGCCAGATCGGCCCGCTGTACACCGGGGTTGAGCGCTAGCCAGCGGGCAGCTAGCCGGTAAAAAAGGGCGGGTTCGTCATTGATTTGGGAACCGCTGGCCGCCAGGGTCGGATCATACGCCATCTCTTGGAGAGGCACTGCCGGTTGTGGGAGATGATTGTATGCCCACCAGTGGTTTTCTTGCAGGCTGGCGAGGATTGCCGCTTCAAGCGGGCCTTCGATATCACTTGCTGGTGTGGAAGTCGGACTGAGAAGGCGGGTGTAGAGAAAGTGACTGGGTTCGTCAGGCGCGGCCCAGGCGGGTGTGAACCACCACCAGCCTAATGCCTGCACACAGCTGAGGAGGAGAATAGCTGTCCAGGCAAGGGCAACATTAGGTTTAGGAATAGCTTTCACGCAAATACACGGCAGCAACGGCGAGAAGCAGGCCCCCTAAGAAACCACTCAGTCCTGCCACGAATAGATTGAACAGCCATTTAGGTTGGGAAGGAGCAGACGGCACGGGGGCGGGATCCACGATTTTGACGCGAGCACCTTCGATAACGCGTTTCATTTGTAGTTCGACTTGCTTACGTTTAAGGCTAACCAAGGATTCCTGCCAGACGCCACGATCGCGCAAGATGGTGTCCATCTGTTGGAGTTGTTGTGCGGTTTCGTATTGGGTGGCAATCGCACTCTGGTCTAGCTGCATTTTGTCCGTATTGATGCGTTCACGGAGGCGGCGTAAGGTTTCGATCAATGCCTCTTGTCCCTGCTGATCGAGAAGCGTTTGCAGGGTTGGGTAGTCATAGCCGTAGATCTTGAGCTCGGGAATATCGAGCAGAGTAATATTGAGTATTCCCGATGTTTCGGCATTCTGGAGCACCAGGTCGATGCGATCGATGGCAGTCTGTAAGGCAGCGCGGTAGGAGTTCTTGAGCGTTAATTCTTGCTTGATGGCACTATGGGCACCAAAAAGTTCGTCATCACCCCGAGCGGTGATTTCGCCATTGAAGCCTAGGCTAATGCCGGTTCTCCCCCGGAAGTCGAGAAGTTGTTGATCGAGCTCCTGGAATTGTGTTTCTACTTCGGCGAGAGCCTGATCATATTGGTCTTGCTCGCCTCCGTAGTAGTCGGCGACGGCCTCAGGTAAAGCTTCGGCCATGGCATTAGCGAGCAAGGCGGCATCATGGGCGCTGGCGGCGCGTACGCTCAGTGTAAAAAGACTACCGTTACCCTGTTTGGTTTTAGTGGCAGCCAGGAGTTGATCAGGCGTGAGGGCAACATCGAGCTGATCGCCGACTTTATCCAGGGCGCGCCTTGCCAAATTTTCGGTCATGAGCAGGGGCATAACTTCGGCACGCCAATCAAACCGAAGATCCACGACATCGTAAACCCGGTTATCCCAGCGCCAGACCAGTTGTGGTTTAGGGGCGAGGAGAGTTGCGGTTGCCGTATAACGAACAGGCATAAGGGCGCTGAGGACGATGGCCACTAGCAGTGCCACCACGGTAGGGATGACGATCAGTGGCCAGCGCTGGCGCAGCATGTGAAAATAAAGGTTAGGCTGGAATGGTTGGTCCATGGGAGCTTACACGGTGAGATGATCAGAAGGAGGATGGAGCTGACACGGTGATATTGTCGATGATAACAGCATCGGAGGGCAAGGGGCTGCCTGATGGATCGGTAGCCGGCAAACGTTCGAGGTCTGCGGCTCGATAAAAAGTGGCAATCAACTGATATTCGCCGGGGGGCAGGTCTTCTGGCAGGGGTAGCCAGCGCGTGATATGCAGTATATCGCCGGCCCGCCATAAGCTGGGGGGAAGGTCTGCATTGGCAGGACCATCACTACCGGCCAGCCACACACCTTCAGGTGTCAACAGCTGGATGGATAGCTTAATCTCTTCAGTGACAGGGCGCAAGGCGCGCCAGCGCAGAAGGACTGGTACACCCCATCCTGCTTGAAATTCAATATTGGGGACTTTGGCGGTGGTGAGTACAAGGAGATCGCCAAAACGCGCTAATTCTTGTGTTGGCTCTTCGGCAGGGGTGGCGGCTACAAGGGAGGGAGGAGGGTCGATGCGCAAGGTGCCAAAACGCACAGTATCACCCGCAGGGCGTCCTTCTGGATCGAAAACAGGCAGTGTGTCGAGAGTGTGTTCGTTGAAGAGGGTGACAGCAATGTGCCCGCCTGTGGGGGTGGGGCCATTATCCTGCACAACCAACCAATATGTTTCGCGGAAGACAGTGCCGGGTGTCCACACTGTAGTGGCAGCATTACCATCTCCAGGGTAGGTCGTTACACTTCCGTAGCTTTGCTGGCCTGCGCCAACGAGATGTATGGCCAGAGTGTAGGGTTCCTCTGTACGGGAGAGTACACGCCAGGTGAGGGTTACGGCCAAGCCATCTCCTGGTGCCACGCTCTCGGCGGGCCAGATGTCGTAGCGGAGGAGTTCGGCGGCCTCGTCAAAGCGAGCATAGATGGCCTGGTCGGGGAGAGCGGAAGATGATAGATCGAGGGTAGAGGGTGGTTTGTAGGCTGGGATGAGAAGAGAGGGGATGAGGAAGATACTGAGACCAGCAGGCCAAGCCAGAAGCAGTTTGCGAATGGTCGGCCAATAGCGCCCTGACAACTCTGCCCAGCCCTCCGCCATCATCCAGGCTATGAGTGGAAGGGTAGAGAGAATGTAGCGTCCGCGCAGGAACACACTTTCATGAATGAGCTCCCGGATCAGGGGCAGGCTGATGGTTGCAAACACAAAAAGGGCCGAGAGAAGAAGGACTGATCGAGTGGGGCGTGCTTTTCGTCGTGTGAGCCAGATCCCGAATCCTATCATTCCTCCCAACCATAAGATAAACCACACCAGATAGACCCAATCATCGGTGGCGACATTGCCCCAACCAAAGGAAACCCAATACGTCTCAAAACCATACTGCAATGCCGCGGGGATGGCACGCCAATTGAGCTGAAGGCTGCTCTCTTCGGCGAGGGTGTTGATCACGGCGCTCTGTGCCACAGGATCGCGGGGCAATAACATTCCCGTTAATCGCTGGTTCCGCAGCAACAGTAGTCCCCCGATGCCGACAATAATCCCGAGCAAGACGATAGCTGATTTGAGGGATTGCTTTACTTCGGGCGAATGTCGCTGCCGCCAGGCAATGATTGCCAGGACGATGATGGGGATGGGAAGGACAGCCAGAGCCAGATATTTGGTCAAAAGAGTGAGTCCTGTGACAAAACCCAGAAGGGCCGTGCTACGCAGGGTGGCTCCCTCGATAAGTATGCGGATGCTTAGGTAAAGCAGGGCTGTCTCTAAAACAATGAGTAAGATATCATTGGTGATAACAGCACTGAGAAAGACGTATTGCGGGGCAAAGGCCTGGATAGCCGTAGCAACAAGAGGAATCGAGCGACGCCGAGGGCTGAGGAGACGCACCAGGGCAAAAGTAAGCCATAACCCGGCCGTGCTAATGACCACCGACACCAGTCGTCCCAGATGCAAGGCGAGGATGGTCCCACGCCAGGGCCAGCTTTCGACATCTGGATCATGGATGACAAAATTCACCCCGCCAATACCGGTACCGCGCATAGCATAGGGATTGACGGTGGGACGATATCCATCGGTTGTGTCGACGGCCAGCATCGGCACTGCCGCCAGGATGTAGTAGAGGGGCGGCTGACTGGCCTCGTCGAATTCGAACTCGTTCGTTAGGCGTTGGCTCGGGTCCGGTAGGGCGAGGTTTTCGGCAATATAGGCGGCATGACGATAATGAGCCCACTCATCATGCGCTTCCCAGGGTGGGATGATGATGCTATAAACGAGGGCCAAGAGAAAATGTATGGCCAGGATCACTAAAAGCCAACGATGTTGAACGCGCCGAGACTGGGATCGCGTCTGATCTGGTTGGGAAGAAGGGTGTGCATCATGCAACATAACAAAGCTGGGCCGCATCATCTCCACACACAGAGAGCCATTTCCGCAGAGCATGTATGTGCGCAAAAGATGAGAATGAGCGCGTTATTATAGCATGAGAGCAAGATTGCGGACGAACGCGGTGTGCAAAAAGGGAAGC
This sequence comes from Chloroflexota bacterium, assembly GCA_013152695.1. The sequence goes on from JAADFV010000023.1 coordinate 33,304, forward strand.
TGAGACGCATCCGGTTTGCTTCATGGGATTGACAGACTTATAATCATAGTCAGCACAAGCTTAAGAAAAACAGTCGACAATCTGTAACTGTCGCCCGCTTACGTTACTATCTACGCCGGGATGAAGCATTGATTCACCGGTGTTGACCAGGGTACTTCCCTCAAGGAGGCCAGCAATGGCAAAGCAAATCGTCACCTTACACCTGCGGGCCATCGAACCATACGAAGAAACTATTTCCCTGCTTGGGACTGAATTACATATCCGGCATGAAGGCTGCAATGGTGATCTCGAGGCCATGGCTGCCCGTATCAAAGCCTGGGACGGGCAGGTCGACGCTATTGCCCTCTTTGGGGTCACGCGCACCCTGCATTTGGGGCGTGAACGAGCTATCCATAAAGACGCCGGCATCATTTTCGATGTTGCACAGATGACCCCGGTTGTCGATGGAAGCGGTGTGCGCGATGCTATCGAGCGCTGGGCCATTCGCCTGGCAGCCGAAGCCGAGCCCGGTATATGGTCGCGCAAACGTGTTTTAATGACGCCAGGGCTGAATCACATGGGTCTCTCACAAGCATTTACGCAATTTACCGATGAGATCCACTATGCCGATCCCATTCTCTTTTTCAATCTTCCCGGAGCTGCTTTTTTGAGCTCTGCTGGCACCCTGTCGACCATTGCTGGCGTGACCATGTCGCAAATTCGCGAATTGCCCTACCGCTTGCTCTTTCCGCAGCCAGGCGTTCCCGGACAACAGCGTAATCCCAAAGCATTCCAATGGGCTGACATCCTTGCCGGCGACATCAACGCGATCCGGCGTTATGCACCCTTGCAATTACGGCGCAAAACTGTTGTTTGCGAATATGCCGATGATAATGCCATCGAAGATCTAAGGCAAAGGGGTGTTAGTATCCTCGTCACGACCATGCCTCCCACGCAGGATGGTCCTTCCCATCTGGATGCTGCTACTTTCGAGGCTTGTCTGGTAGCCTTGCGCCCCGATGCCAGCGCCCCTCTCAGCGAAAATACCTATCTTAACTTAATGGCCGATCTCACCTGGCAGCCGGCCATTCGTTATCTTCAGCCAGAAGAAGCAGAAGTAAATCGTTTTGCCTTTGTCATTCATCCCCTCAGCCTTAAATTCATCCAGAAATCGCCGCGTTTTTGGTGGACGCGTTATTTGCCGGGGCCGTTGGTCGAACGCTTTGCCGCAGAACTGCCTCCGATGTACCTCAGTCGCATCACCGGCATTCAGAGTCCGGCTACGGGCCAGAAAGTCGAGGGGTTTTTGATTACCCTGGGCGCTACTCCCCGGGAATTCTTGCGTCGCGACCCAGCCTTTGCCTACCGCAGGCTGATCAAAGCCTCGCGCATTGCCGAACGCCTGGGAGCTCGAATCATGGGCCTGGGGGCATTTACCTCGGTCGTAGGTGATGCTGGCGTTACCGTCTCACAGAAAGCAGATATTGCCATCACTTCAGGAAACAGCCTTACCGTGGCTGCCACCCTGGAAACGGCGAAACAAGCGGTCGTGAAGATGGGGAACAGCCTGGAGAATTCGCGAGAAGGGCGGGTTATGGTGATTGGCGCCACCGGCTCCATCGGCTCGGTTTGTTCTCGCCTCCTGGCCCAGGCAGCCCCCAATATCACCCTCGTGGCTCCCCGTCCCGAAAAGCTCATTGCCCTCAAGCACATCATCGAAGAGGAAACCCCTGAGGCGAATGTCACCATCAGCACTTCACCCGATGAATACTTGCCTCAATGCGATCTCATCATCACCACCACCACAGCCGTAGGCAAACGTATCCTCGACATCACTCGCTGCAAGCCGGGCGCTGTCATTTGTGATATCGCCCGACCCGCGGACGTCACGGCCGAAGAGAATGCGTTACGACCCGATGTTCTCGTGATCGAATCAGGCGAGATTCTGCTCCCCGGCAATCCTGATTTTGGGTACGACATCGGTCTTCCGCCCGGGGTTGCTTATGCCTGCCTGGCCGAAACAGCGCTCTTGGCCATGGAAGGACGTTTCGAGGACTACACCGTAGGCCGGGATATCGAAATCGAGCGGGTCAAAGAAATGTATCGCTTGTTCAAGAAACACGGACTTCGTCTTTCCGGTTTACGTAGCCACGGCGAATTTTTGAGCGATGAGGACATCGCCAAAAAGCGAGAGCTTGCCGATCAACTCCGGCGCGATCCCAGCCTGGCGCAAAAGTGGGCTGAAGCCGCCCGCTCGTCGACCCCTACCGACGACGATGAAGAAGATGTCTTTGCCCTCAGGCCGGAACAGCTTGCCGGTGTCGGACTTCTCGCCGCGGCCGTTCTCTGGAGATTGAGCCGAAAACGGAAGAATTGACTCGGGCGTGATGGACGCCTTCTCTCACAGGGATGACTCAAGCCTATGAAAACCCTTGCTATCACCGGTTTATTCAATCCTTTAGGACGACGGATGGCCCGTCTGGCCACCTCTTTTGGCGTGCGCGTCATCGGTATCGATATCAAGCCTCTTGCTAAACCGTTCCCAGGCGTCGAATTTGTCGAAACCGATATCCGCAACCCCCTTTTAGCAGAATTGTTCAAAAGTGAAGAGGTAGACACCGTCCTGCATTGCGCCTTTCGATGGCGCCAGCGCCGTATCGAAGAGGTGTTCGATAGTAATGTGTTGGGAACGATGCGGCTGTTAGGGGCAGCAGAGATGGCAGGAGTACGAAAAATGATCATTCCCTCCTCCACCTTTGTTTATGGTGCCAGGGCAGATAACCCCGCCTTTATTCCCGAAGAAAGTGAATTCAAAGGGCGACCTGTTTATGCTTATGTGCGCGAATTACGCGAGATCGAGACCTTTATCAACGGTTTTCGTCGGCAACAGCCCCACATGGTCATTACCGTCCTTCGTTTTGCCAACATCCTCGGAGGCGGGCTTCCTACCCCCCTGGCCCGCTATCTCGCCTTACCTGCTGCACCTACACTGTTGGGATTCGAGCCCATGCTGCAAGTGATCCATCATGATGATGTCTTGCGCGTTATCGGTCATTGCCTCACCCATGACTATGATGGTGTTTTCAATATTGCCGCCCCTGATCCCCTCCCTCTTTACCAACTCCTCGCTTTGGCCGGTGTCCCTCCTCTCATGATTTTACACCCACTTGCCTACCAGGGCTTCCAGTGGAGCCGGCTAATCAGTCGCCGCGTCGATGATCTTGTACCGATTCCCTGGGACTTCTTGCGCTATTCCTGGGTAGCCGACACCACCCGCATGAGTGAGGTCCTAGACATCCAGCCTGTTTTCGATGCTAAAACCACCGTTCGTCAATTTGGGCAAATGCTACGTAAGCACCGGTACGAGACTAATCGTGTCTATCACTTTGCCGAAGATGGATTGCATAGTCTGAAATCTGTGAGCAAGCATCTATGCAGTCAGCATAAAGAAATCCATCAACGCCTTAAGCAGGCCGCCGCAGCATTCCACGATAGCCCGCACAAGGAGACTGAAGTATGAGTGCCCCCGGCCAATCACGCCCTCAATGTCAGGCTTTGACCCGATCGGGCCGGCGCTGTCGACTGCCCGCCCTCCCGGGAGAGCAGTATTGCCATGTGCATCTGGCTAAATACACTGCTCCCAGCCCCCCGTCGCTTGAGCAAGCAGTCTCTGAGCCCCCCGCCGCAGAAGCAACCGCCGCGGACCTTGCTCCGGGTACGGCAGACCAGGCATCCCAGGAAGAATTGCGCGCCGAACTCAGTCGCTTACGTGAAATCGTTACGGCCCAGGCTCAATCTCCCCCTGATTCCTCCCTCCAGCTCTTCACCGTCGACCAGATCCTTGATTTGCTCCAACAAGCGTTGGCGCGTTTTTCTCCCGAGACGCAGACCTGGCTGATGCAGGGTTTACGGCAACTCACGGCCAGCGAATGGTTCGACTGGCAGACCTGGCAAGGTATCGGTTATGTCCTGCAGATCGTGGTCGAAACCCAGCTCGACTTCCTCAAGCGGCGGTTGACAGGGGATTATGAAGTGGATGCCTGGGGATATGACCCCGAATTCGCCGATATCATTCTCCCCGTCGTCGGTTTCTTTTTCCACCGCTATTGGCGAGTGGAAATGAGCGGAGTCGAAAATATACCGGCCGAAGGGCGCGTGCTCCTGGTCTCGAATCATTCTGGCGTGCTCCCTCTGGATGGCGCCATGATTGCCTACGGTGTACGTGAGCAACACCCGGCGCATCGTCTCGTAAGAGCCCTGGTAGCCAACTGGTTCCCCTCCTTACCCTTCTTCTCCATGCTCCTCAACAAGACCGGCCAGGTCTTGGCACATCCCGACAATGGCCGGCGCTTGTTGGCTCAAGATGAAGCCGTATTAGTCTTTCCTGAAGGCTACAAAGGTGTGGGCAAGCCCTTCAAAGAGCGCTACCAACTGGCCCGCTTTGGGCGTGGAGGAGCAGTACGGATGGCTCTGGAGACACAAGCCCCCATCCTGCCTGTTTCCGTCGTCGGTGCCGAAGAGACTTATCCCATGCTCTGGAATGCCAAACCCATCGCTCGCCTCCTCGGCTTTCCCTACTTTCCCATCACCCCCACCTTTCCCTGGCTCGGCTTGTTTGGCGTCATTCCTCTTCCTAGCAAATGGTATATCGACATCGGTGAACCGATCGACGTCAGCCAGTATGATCCCCAATTTGCCTCAAACCCAGCTCTTGTTTCAGAATTGACCGATCTGATCCGTCACCGTGTCCAGACTCAGATCAACACTCGTCTCGCACAACGGCACTCGGTCTTCTTCGGCTGAGCCCAATTATCCAACACTCTTGGTATCTTCCTTCCATGCCTTTCTATCATGATTCCGAAACTCTGACCGGTATTTTGCAGGAACTCTTTGCCCGATTGAGCCATACATCGGGTGCTACCGAACAGTTTTCTAGCAGTGGACTCCTCATCCATGTCTACATCAAGCAACCGTCGGCTTTTATCGCCCTTGATGGTCGCGTGCATCCGGTCGGTTTCAGCTTCACCCCGGATGATAAACACCCAGATCTGGCGCTTTACCTCGACGCCGACATCCTTCATCAAATCTGGCTCAGCGAAATTCGCTTACGAGATGCCTTTTTCTCTGGCAAAATTAAGACCAAAGGTTCAATTTTCAAGGCATTTCAACTCTCTCCCCTCTTTCGCCAGGCCGAAGCACTTTACCCGCAGTTGCTCAAAGAGCGGGGCCTGCTGGCATGAAGGCCATCCCTCCCAATCCCGCCATCCTTGCTGATCGTTTCAAAACCCTGCACTATGATGCGGGCGAGGATGCTGTGATTCTTCTGAATCGTGCCCGTTATCCTCACCAAATCGAGTATGTCACCTGTCGTTCGGTAGAAGATGTGGCACGAGCAATCGAGGACATGATTGTGCAGGGGGGACCGCCTCTTGCTTATGCCGCCGGATTGGGCTTGGCACTCGCCACACCTACAGCTGAAGCGTATCGGAAGGCGGCAACCAGGCTGTTAGCCACACGGCCCACAGCCGATGATCTTCACCATATCATTCCTGCTGCCTTGAAAGCGGCCCTGCAAGCCCTCGACACCGGTAAGGACCCCAAAAGTGCCATTCTCGACTATGTCAACGGCGAAATCGAGCGGGGGAACCGGGTGAGTCGTGCTTGTGGCCAATATGCCGCCGATTTACTCGTCGATGGTGACCGGGTGCTCACCCATTGCATCGCCGGTGCTGCCCTTTGCTGGATGTTGTGGATTGCCAAGCACCAGGGCAAGACCATTCATCTCATCCCCACCGAAACTCGCCCATATTTACAAGGCGCACGCCTGACGGCCCAATGCGCCGTAGAGCTGGGCATCGAGGCCACACTCATTACTGATGGTATGCCCGCCCATCTCATGAGTCAAGGGATGATCGATAAATTTATCTGTGCGGCCGACCGTATCACCCTGGACGGCCATATCACCAACAAGGTCGGCACTTTGCAGATCGCCATTGCCGCAAATTATTACGGCATTCCTTTTTATGTCCTTGGCTACGATGGTCCTGATCCCGATACCGAGAGCGCCGATGGTATCGAAATCGAGTGGCGGGACGGTCGGGAAGTACTTTTCTGCGGAGATCGGCGTACGGCTGTCGAGGGCGTATCTGCCTTGTATCCTGCCTTCGACATCACCCCACCCCATTTGATCTCAGGCATCATCACCGATCGCGGTGTCTTTCCTTCCCATCTCATCAGCACTTACTTTTGAAAAGTAACGTCAGAGATGTTATTTTACCTTTATCTGGAAAGTAAGTAGCAAGCCGTCCCTTGCTCCGAGCGGCCCAGCGCCAAGTGTGTGTGCTTCTTTACAGCCTTCATTGTTGCGGCAACGCCAAGTCTGACGTATACTTTTGTGGTGGGTAATCCCGCCCCAATCCCCTATTCTTATGGCAAGATGCCAGCGTTTACTTCTCTCTCACTCGATCTCAAGGAGGAGATATCACATGTCCAAACGTATCTTTATTGTCCTGACTATTTTGCTTCTGAGCACTGTAGTTCTCGCCGCTTGTGGTGGCGGCCAAGCCACGCAGGCCCCCGAACCGACCCAGGCCCCCGAAGCTACGCAGGCCCCGGAGCCGACCCAGGCCCCTGAACCGACTAAGGCCCCCGAACCTGCTGCCAAACTGGGCATGTCGCCTGACAATCCCCTTACCGTTCTTTTTGTCCCCTCTGGTGAAGTGGAACAAATTTTGGGTGGTGCTGAAAAGCTCGATGCTGCTCTGGCCGAGAAAGGCATCTACACCAAATCCTCCGTATCCACCAGCTACGCAGCCGCTATCGAAGCGATTTGCTCGGGACAGGCAGATATTGCCTGGCTGGCTCCTCTTAGCTATGTCCTTGCTCATGACAAATGTGGCGCGGACGTGATTTTGGGCGCTATTCGCTTTGGCTCTGCCACCTATAATGGCCAGATTATCGCCAATGTCAACAGCGGTATCGACACCATTGCCGATCTTAAAGGCAAGAAATTTGCTTTCACCGATCCTGCCTCTACCTCCGGCTATCTCTACCCCTCTGCCCTTATGCTGGAAAATGGGATCGACCCGCAAAAAGACTTGGCCGAAGCAGTCTTCGCCGGTAGTCACAGTGCCGCGGCCATCGCCGTCTATCAGGGCACTGTAGATGCTGCTGCCACCTATGTGGATGCCCGTAACAGCCTGGAAAAACGCTTCCCCGACATCAAAGAGAAGACCAAGGTTATCGCTACCACGGCCGATATCCCCAACGACACCATCACCGTTCGCCCCGATCTGGATCCTGAAGTTGTCGACGCCTTCAAACAGGCTATGCTCGACATCGTCAGCACAGACGAGGGCAAGAAAATTGTCTACGAGATTTATGAATGGGATGGCATTGCCGAGAGTAACGATGCTCTCTTCGAGCCGGTACGTCAGGCCGCTGTTGGGCTGGGTATCGAGCTAGACAACTGGAAGGGCGTTAGTGTCAATTACCAGGTGGGTATGGTCACCGACCTCGGCGGTATCGACGACAAGTCCTTCAACCAGACTGCCTGGAAGGGCGTGCTGGATGCAATGAAGAAGCTGCCTGTAGACGGTGTCTATCTGGAAAGTCAGCAACAGACCGACTATGAGAAGAACATCAACGAGTTCATCTCCCAGGGTAAAGACCTGATTATCACTGTCGGTTTCCTTCTTGGCGACGCGACTCGCCAGGCCGCTGAAGCCAACCCCGACCAGAAATTCGCCATCGTCGACTATCCCAGTGAAGCTCCTAACATCCGTGGTCTCTTGTTCAACGTGGCCGAGCCCAGCTTCCTCGCTGGCTACCTGGCTGCAGGTATGAGCGAGACGGGTGTTGTCTGCACCTATGGTGGCCTCAACATTCCACCAGTAGTCGAGTTTATGCAAGCCTTCCAGCGTGGCGTCGAGTACTACAATGCCCAAAAGGGTGCTGATGTGACCCTCTTAGGTTGGGACAACGAGACTCAAGACGGCGCCTTCACCGGCAACTTCGAATCCACCGATGATGGCCGGCGCTTTGCCGAGAACTTCTTCGATGAGGGCTGCGACGTGATCTTCCCTGTGGCCGGTCCTGTGGGCCTGGGTAGCGCTGCTGCTGCCAAAGACCGCGGCTTGATGATGATCGGCGTTGACACCGACCAGTACATCTCGGCCCCCGAATTCGGCGAAGTGTTTGTCGCATCTGTGTTGAAGAACATGGACAAAGCCGTATATGACACCATCAAGTCTGTAACTCGCGGCGCCTTCAGGGGCGGCGAAAACTATATTGGCACTCTGGCCAATGGTGGTGTGGGGCTCTCCTCCTTCCATGATTACGAAGACAAGGTGCCCGAAGACCTGAAGACTGAGCTGCAAAATATCGCCGACATGATCGCTTCTGGCGAACTTGCTGTCCAGTAAATACCTTTTTTCTCCATGAGCCAACGTGCGGCGGCGGGAGTTGCCACTTTCGCCGCCGCATGGTTATCTAATCCACCTATTTTCTCCCTTGGCTATTAGGCATTTCTCGAAACTGTCATTCTGAATTTGCAAGAGCTGTAAAAGCGGTTCTCCCTCCGTTTGCTTTTTCCACCGTTCATATGGGCGGTTGCTCGCGGTAGTGGTATCGAACAACTTAAATCCTAAATTAATAAACCAACTTCCAAAATTTATTATCGTCAGGTGGTGCTGGCCGAGCCAGCATGAAGGTCTACTTATGATGCTGGAAACATGAGTGATTAGACGGTGTTGTCTGATTGCTGATAGTTTCTTCTTTATGATATTTTTTACTGCAAAGCAGTGTCCAAAACGATTCAATCTATGAGAGAGAAAGTTATGGTCCCAGTACTTGAACTCCGTGGCATTACCAAACGTTTTCCGGGCGTTTTGGCCAACGACCACATTGATTTGACTCTGGAAGAGGGGGAAATTCATGCCCTGCTGGGTGAGAATGGTGCCGGTAAAAGTACGTTGATGAACATTCTGTACGGGCTCTATTCTCCGGACGAGGGTGAAATCTATATTCGCGGTCAGCGCGTCGATATTCAAGGACCTACCGACGCCATCCGGCAGGGTATTGGGATGGTGCACCAGCATTTTATGCTCGTACCACCGCTCACCGTGACCGAAAATGTAATGCTGGGCAATGAAACAACGCGTGGTTTGGTGCTCGATCGCCAGGGTGTGACGGCTCGCGTCCTCGAAATTTCCGAGGCTCATGGCCTCCACGTCGATCCAGAGGCCAAAATCGAGGATCTTCCAGTCGGTGTACGCCAGCGGGTGGAGATCATCAAAGTTCTGTACCGTGATGCCACGATTCTCATCCTCGATGAACCCACTGCCGTTCTTACTCCCCAAGAAGCCGATGAGCTCTTCGACATCCTGGAGTCATTGCGGCAACAAGGTGTGAGCATCATCTTCATCAGCCACAAACTACGCGAGGTGCTGGAATTAGCCGATCGCGTCACTGTGATCCGGCGAGGAAAGGTGGTGGGGGAGATGAAGACGGAGGATGCGAGTCAGGCGAAATTGGCAGAAATGATGGTGGGACGGCAAGTGAGCCTCACCGTAAGTAAAGGAGAGGCCAAACCGGGTAAGCCTGTCCTGGTGATTAAGGACCTGCGGGTGCTGGATGATCGTTTACAGCTGGTCGTCAATGGTGTCAGCCTTGAAGTGCGCGAGGGCGAGGTGCTTGGTGTTGCGGGGGTTCAGGGCAATGGTCAGAGTGAACTGGTAGAAGCAATTACGGGATTGCGTGAAATTAAGGGGGGAAGAGTTTTTATCGAAGGTAAAGATGTGACCAACGCCTCTCCCCGGACAATCACCGAAGCTGGAAGTGCTCATGTCCCCGAAGACCGGCAGGAAGATGGACTCGTTCTCAGCTTCCCTATTTCCGACAATCTGGTGCTCAACACTTACTATCTGCCCCCCTATGCGCATGGTTTGGCCATGAACGAAGACATCATTCGCGAACGAGCGCAGAAACTGGTGGAGGAATTTGATATTCGCACCCCTAGTGCTTTGGCGCCGGTAGGCAATCTTTCTGGCGGCAATCAGCAAAAAGTAATTGTTGCTCGTGAATTTAGCCGTCCTATTCGTCTGCTCATTGCCAATCAGCCAACACGAGGACTGGATGTGGGTTCGATCGAATTCATCCACAAGCGTTTGATTGAAAAACGGGATGACGGTGTGGCCGTCTTTCTTGTTTCTGCTGAGCTCGACGAGATCATGGGTTTATCCGACCGTATTGCAGTGATATTCAAAGGGCAAATTACGGCGGTTGTCGATGCCGATAAAGTGTCTAAAGAGCAGTTGGGCCTGATGATGGCCGGAAGCACGCTGGAAGAAGCCTTGGCGCAAGCGCCCGGGCCACAGGAAAGTCAGCCTGAGATCGTTACGTAAGCCAATGGCTTTATCATGCAACACGAAGAAGTTGGCCATTTGAGTCTTTGCTGAGGTCGATTACAGCGTGATTTATTTTATCGAGTAAAACGTAAGGTTCCTTTATATGAATATTTGCCTAAGTTTGCCTAGGAGCATCTTATGACTGAAACAGACGTTTCCAAATCTACTCCTCCAGACCCTAAATCGCCGGAGTCGATAGTTCAAGAATTCCGTGCCTCTCGCGTCCGAGATGCAGTACTGGTACCCCTTCTTGCCGTTTTTACTGGTTTGCTCATTGGTGCCGTCATTATTGTAATCACCGATAGTACGGTGATTACAGCCTGGCGTCATTTCTTCGATGATCCGGGAGGGGCTATCGCTGCCACTTGGACTAGTATCAGCGTGGCATATGGGGCTTTGATTTCCGGTTCTCTGGGCATTGTCGAGATATGGCATGGTTTACAGGCGTTGTTGCAGGGTCAGGGTGGCGCTGCCCTGGGGCAGGCCATGATCCCTCTGGCCGAAAGCATGACACAATCGGTTCCGTACATTTTCGCGGGGCTGGCTGTGGCTCTGGGTTTCCAGGGTGGCTTGTTCAATATTGGTGGCGAAGGCCAGTTGCTGGTAGGCGCCCTGAGCTCCGTGTATGTGGGCTATGCGGTCACCGGTTTGCCCTGGTTTATCCATCTACCGCTGGCACTTATTGCTGGTTTGATCGGTGCTGGCATCTGGGGGGCGATACCGGGTTTGCTTAAAGCCTATACCGGTGGCCATGAGGTGATCAATACGATCATGATGAACTGGATCATCATTAGCCTCAGTGCCTGGTTGCTCAAGGTCGGCGGCCCCATGTCTCGGGGTGAATTGCCGATCACGCCCGAGGTGCTGGAAACGGCGCAAATTCCGCAGCTGTTTGCCACCCAGGGCAACCGCTTCCACTGGGGCTTTTTTCTGGCTTTGATTGTTGCCGCCTTCGTCTGGTGGCTGCTCTATAAGACTACCCTGGGATTCGAGATTCGCATGCTAGGGGCGAACCCCAAAGCTGCTCGTTACAGTGGTATTCATGTGAAGCGGCTTTATGTGATTGTGATGACTGTAAGTGCCATGCTGGCTGGCATGGCTGGTTCGGTGCAGGCCCTGGCTGTCGATCGTTGGGTGGGTCTGGGATTCTCCGGGGGATTAGGGTTCGATGCGATTGCCCTGGCCTTGTTGGGTAAAAGCCATCCCCTGGGCGTGGTACTTGCCGCTATCCTGTTCGGGACACTCCGCAATGGCGCCACACGAATGCAGTCCGTAGCACGCGTGCCTATCGACATCATTACCATCGTGCAGGCGCTGGTCATCGTCTTTATTGCCGCACCGGCGATCGTGCGTTGGCTCTTCCGTCTGCGCGCCGAAGGCGAAGCCGCGGGTCCGATCTTCACGAAAGGTTGGGGTTCCTGATCCTTCATCCCGATTTTCATTTGCAGTTAAGGTGACGATTTTATGAGCGCTTCCGTAACATCTTTGACTTCTTCCGATTCTTATGCCGCCCGTAAAGAGCGACGAAAAGCCGTTGCTTATGGCGTTTTCTTTTTGATTGTGGCCGGATTGATTTTTTGGCTTTTTGCTAGCAATAGCGAAGGTGGCATGATCAGTACCATGAAGCTGAATCCGGTCACAAAAGCCAAAATTATCAAGGTGCCTGACCTCAAGCTGCCTACCTTGGCCACGATGATGATTATTGGCGCAATCACGGCTCTGATCGGCTTTTATCAGATAATTCGCGGTTTCAAGAATGTCTATTTATGGCTGGGCGTTGTTGCCCTCATGTTTGTTTTCGCTTTTCTCGTCTGGGCAACACGTGGGAAGTCCATCAATTTGCTGGGTATCCTCACATTTGCCGTGGCTGCTGCTTCGCCAATTGCTTTCGGGGCTCTCAGTGGGGTGATGTGCGAACGTTCGGGGGTGATCAATATTGCCATCGAAGGCATTATGCTGGCAGCAGCAATGATGGCAGTGATCATCGCCAGCATGACAGATAGCCAATGGTTGGGTCTCGGGGCCGCCATCCTTACAGGAGGGCTGCTGGGCGCTTTTCTCGCTATTCTTTCCATCCGCTTCATGGTCGATCAAATTATCGGCGGCGTGGCGATCAACATTTTTGCCTTAGGCATCACCAGTTTTATCAGCCAGCGCTTCTTGCAGCCGATTCCTGACCTAAATTCGGGTGGTGTTTTCAAGAAGATTCCCATCCCCGGCCTTTCCCAAATCCCGATCATCGGCCCGGTCTTCTTCAATCACACCCCCATCATCTACATTTTGTTCATTCTTGTGATCGCCATTCACTTTATGCTTTGGTACACCAAATGGGGTTTGCGTACCCGTGCTGTCGGTGAGCATCCTCGTGCCGCCGATACCCTCGGCATCAACGTCTATCTGGTGCGTTATGTGAATGTGATCATTGGCGGTATGATTGCCGGCATTGGCGGCGCCTATTTCACCATCGGCTCAGTCGGGCGTTTCGATGAAAATATCACGGCAGGGAAGGGGTTCATTGGTCTTGCTGCCATGATCTTTGGCAAGTGGACGGCCCTGGGTGGTTTTGCCGCCTCTCTCCTTTTTGGCTTTTCAGACGCCCTTCAAGCCAAATTGCAGATTTTGGGCAAGGCGCAGGTGCCAATCCCCAGCGAATGGCTTCTTGTTATTCCTTATGTGGTGACCATGATTGTTCTTGCCGGTGTTGTCGGGCGTACAGTGCCTCCGGCTGCCGACGGCCAACCCTACAAGAAACAGTAAGCCAGATACTCCGATTGTGCGTTTGTGCCAATAAAGACAGCAGAAAAAGAATTTCGATGGTATACTTCGTATTGTCCTACAAGGGCGATACGAAGTTTTTTTGGAGAAATACGATCAAATGGCTTATAAAAACCTGCAAGCTTTCATCAAAGCCCTGGGAAAAGCGGGAGAATTACACCGCATTTCCGTGCCAGTAGACCCCTATCTGGAAATTACCGAGATCACCGATCGCATTAGCAAAGGGCCCGCTTCCCAAAACAAGGCCCTGCTCTTTGAACGCGTCAAAGGCTCGGATATGCCGGTGCTGATCAATGCTTTGGGCAATGAAAAACGTATGGCCATGGCCCTGGGGGTGAGTCAGTTGGAAGAATTGCGGCAAAACCTGGCGCGTTTGATCGATCCCAAATTACCACGGGGCCTGAGGCCTACCCTCGGTCGGGCCGGTGAGATGCTGGGGGCGTTGCGCAGTGTGGGTTTGAAGCCAAAGATTGTCAGCAAAGCGCCTGTACAGGAAGTAGTGAAAACCGGGGAAATGGCTACACTTGCCGGCATACCTATTCTTACCTGCTGGCCCGAAGATGGTGGCCCTTACCTTACGATGACCACGGTCATCAGCCGTGATCCCCTAACACAGGTTCGTAACGTGGGCATGTATCGTGTGCAGGTCTATGACGAACGCACCGTAGGTATGCACTGGCAGCTCCACAAGGGTGGGGCCGAGCACGAGCGCACCGCCCGCGAACTCGGTCAGGAGCAAATTCCTGTTGCCATCAGCCTTGGCGGTGATCCCGCGATCATGTGGTCGGGTAGTGCGCCCTTGCCTCCAGGCATCGATGAATTTCTGCTGGCAGGATGGTTGCGAGGGAAGCCTGTGGAGCTGGTACGCTGTGTTAGCCAGCCCCTCGAAGTCCCGGCCCATGCCGAAATTGTGATCGAAGGCTATGTCGATCCGGCAGAAAGCCGCCTGGAAGGCCCTTTTGGCGACCACACAGGCTACTACACCCCCCCAGACGACTACCCCGTCCTCCATATCACGGCGGTGACACATCGTCGCAGTCCTATCTATCCCACCACCGTCGTCGGTCAGCCTCCCATGGAAGATTACTGGATGGGCAAAGCCACCGAGCGTCTTTTCTTGCCTTTGATGCAGTTATTTCAAGGTGAAATCGTCGACATCAACATGCCGGCCGCCGGTGTTTTCCACAACTTGATTTTCGTTTCCATCAAAAAACGCTACCCCGGGCATGCTCGCAAGGTCATCAACGGACTTTGGGGTTTGGGGTTGATGATGTTGACCAAGGCTATTGTCATTGTGGATGAAGATGTGGATGTACAAAATCTCGAAGAGGCATATTTTCATCTTTGGGGCAATGTCGATTGGAGCCACGATGTGATTATTCAAGACGGGCCTGTCGACGCCCTCGACCATGCCAGCTATCATTTCGCTTTTGGGGGACGTATTGGCATCGATGCTACCCGGAAATTCCCCGCCGAGGGCTATGAGCGCGGCTGGCCCACGCCTATTGCCATGAGCACAGAAATCAAGGAACGGGTGACGCGGCAGTGGCGTCAGTATGGGTTTAAGTGATGATCAGGTAGCAGTACAAATAGAAATTCGCTACATTCGTCTGTACAGCACCCCATCGGCTATAATTTTCTTATGTCCTCCTGGAACGATCTTACCCATCTCTGGTCTACCCTTACCGAGATAGATACCAGCGCTTTGCGCGAACAAGTGCGCACACCCTTTCGCGTCGCCATTCTCAGCAGCGATGCTGAAGCCAGCCAGTGGCTACTCGATCAACTGCGTACGGATCCCTTCGATGGGCACCTGCATCCCTTGCCCCACACTTTATGGCCCTACACGCTTCCTACCAGCGATAGTGCGCTAAGAGAAGCAGCAAATGCCGATCTGGCATTGCTTGTGCTTTCGGGGCGGCAAGAGGATATCCAGCTAGAGCAGGAAGTGACCGCCACCCTACGCCGGTATAATCGTATGCTGACGCCGATCATTGTTCATCTCCAAAGCAACGAAGGGCATTTGCCTGCAGAACACCGTAACTGGCGCGGGGCCGCTGAAGTGATTATCAATCGTCGGCATCCTCAACCCTTGGCAGCCGATCTGATCCCCACTCTGATCGAACTCTTTCCCGAGCAGCGCGTGGCATTGGCGTACCATATCCCTGCTCTGCGCGCCGAAATCGCCAGTATCATCATCAACGAAACCTGTCTCACCAACGCAGGCTATGCCGCCAGCACCGGTCTGGCGGAAATCATTCCCGTCCTCAATATTCCCTTTAACGTTGCCGATATCGTCGTACTTACCAAAAATCAAGCGTTGATGGCCTACAAGTTAGCTTTGAGTCTGGGACAAGACATCGGTGCCCAAGAAATGGCAGCACAACTGGCTGGGGTGTTGGGGGGTGGTTTTATGTGGCGGGAATTAGCCCGAAGGTTGGTGGGATTCATTCCCCTGTGGGGTTTGGTTCCCAAAGTGGCTGTGGCCTATGCTGGCACCTACGTGACAGGCTACGCGGTTTTCCAGTGGTACGCCTATGGCCGCAAGCTTAGCCCGGAACGTATGCGTCAGCTCTACGCAGAGGCATTAGCTGAAGGCAAACGCCGGGCCGCTGCCTTGGTGCCCCGGCGACGCCTACGACTGCGCCTACCCTCTTTGCGGCGACGTCACACCTCTACCCACATCAATTCAAAGCACTCCAAATATTCCTAACCTTCATCATGACCCCAAATGATTTACTGAAAAAAGCTGCTAACGGCGAGCGCCTGACCCCTGCAGAAGGTCTCGAGCTTTATACGCAGGCTGATCACGAAGCCATGCTTGCTGTCGCCCATCAGTTGCGACTCCAACGTACCGATCCTGCGGTCGTTACCTATCTCGTCGATCGCAATATCAACTACACCAATGTCTGTACGACTGATTGCCAGTTTTGTTCCTTCTATCGCCTTTTGGGAGATCCCCAGGCCTATGTGCTAAGCAAGCACGAGATCGGGAGCAAAGTAGAGGAGCTTCTTGCCTGGGGTGGTACTCGCATCCTGATGCAGGGGGGACATCATCCCGATTTGCACATTGAATGGTATGAAGATGTGCTGCGTTGGCTTAAAGACACTTACCCTGAAATCGAACTGGATTGCTTCAGCCCCTCCGAAATCGAGAATATCGCCCGTATCGAGGGTTTGAGCATGGAAACCGTGTTGGAACGTTTACATGCGGCCGGGTTAGATGGGCTGCCTGGGGGAGGCGCGGAAATTTTGGATGATGATGTGCGTAAACGCATTTCTCCAAAAAAAATTAAAACCGACGTTTGGCTGCACGCCATGCGCATCGCCCAGCGCTTGGGGATGGTGACCAGCGCTACCATGGTCATCGGCTTTGGCGAAAGCCTGGAGCAGCGCATCGCCAGCTTAACGCGGCTACGCGAACTACAGGATGAATCACTGGCCGCGCATGGAAATGGCTTTAGCGCCTTTATCATGTGGACAGCGCAGCTAAGTGAAACGAACAGTATGGGGCGTAGCCGACACCGTCACCACTATGGTGCCGACTTCGACGAATACCTGCACACGAACGCCTTTGCTCGCATTTATCTCGATAATTTCACGAATTTGCAGGCGAGCTGGCCCACGCAGGGGCTGGATATCGCCCGCCGTGCTCTTTATGCCGGTGCCAACGACTTCGGTAGCACCATGCTCGAAGAGAACGTTGTCAGCCAGGCCTCGGCCTACACCGAGAGCGAACCTCGCATGAGCGTCTATCGCTTACATGAGCAAATTCGTCAGGCAGGCTTCATTCCGGCACAACGGGACAGCCATTATCGTATCGTCCGTCATTTCGATCAGGTGATGAGCAAGGAAGATCTGGCGCCTCAGTCCATTCCTACCCGTCTCAAACCACCTGATATGCTGACGGTCAAGTCCTGTTAAGGCTCGGACAAGGGCGTGTCGTCTTCTTCCTGGCGTGGCGTGATCTGTCCGCGATAGGTGAGCCATAGCAGCAGCGTCATGATGACGGCAGAAGAAAGGCACCAGATGCAAACGGCACCAATCACGAAGGGTTCTAAAAAGGTGAGGTAGGCACTAAAGAGCACCCCGAAGAAGGTGGCGGCAGGAAGGAGCCAGGCGAATTTTTCGCTCAGGTCTGAAGGGAAGAAACGTTGCCAGATCCACATCACCAGCATGAAAATATAGCCGAGTAAACCAAGAACACCGACAGGAAGGACGCCAAAGAGCATGGCGTACGGGCTTTGTTGTACGGCGTTACAATCCCCCACAGGCCCACATACGGCTTCGGTGTGAGAGGTCTCGACAAAGGCCAGGTAAATCGCTATTCCCATCCCAATCAGTACGAGGAGAGGGAATACCCAATTCTGCCAGGTAGGGGCTTTTTCGGGCATCAAGCCATATTTTTGCCAGAAAACGATCACCCATCCCAGGCTGAATACCATTCCCACAAGAATAACGATGGCCAAACCACTGCCCACAGGATCGAGCTGAGCGCGTTGCCAGGGGCTTAAGGCGGCCTCGCTATTGATAAGAGGAGCAGAAATAAGCTGACCTTCACCCTCGCTCAGGGATGGTGATTCGGTGCTAACAACGGTTGGTGTTGGCGCCGGCGTACCTGCCTCTGTTACTGCGGCGGCAGTCGGGGTTTCGGAGGAGGTGGGGTTAGCCTCGGCTTCAGCCGTAGCAGTCGCTTCAGCCTGCTTTCGCTGCTGTTCAAGGGTTGCCAGAACCTGGTCGAAACCAGGGATGGCAGGCCAATCAATCCCACCATTGGCCAAACCTTCATCGACAATGCCAGGTAGCTTCGCGGGAATGTCGGCATCGCCAACCAGTATTTGATCTTTAATCACCATCGTTGGCACTCCCCGCATGTTCTCGGGAATATCCAGCCAGTCGACAGTTGCTTGATATAATTCCTGACCCCCCGGTGTAGTGACGTTGATCATCAAAATTTGTAACTGGTCGCCGTATTTCTCCACAATGGGGGGGAGGCCCTCTGTAATGACTTTTTGGCAATGCGGGCAGGTGGGTGAATAGAAAAGAACGGCGTGAACCACTGCCTTGTCTTGGGCGTGAAGAGAGGTGGGGATCAGAACGAAGCTGGCTAAAAAGAGAATCAGTAAAGAGAGATAAGCGAGTCGTTTCATCGATGAACCTTCTTTATTTTGCAGGAATAGCTGCGGGTAAGATAGCCAATTTTAGCAGGCATGCAATGTCATGTCCATACATGATCATGATGCAGAATATTCCCATTGTACACTTCTGCTGTGCATTCTGCCATGATTTATGTCAGCTTATGGTCTTTGTAGTCAGGTTTGAAATATTTGGCATTGCCATAAAAATCTTTGAATAAAGGGGGGGATATGATAAGATGGAGGCACTTTTTCATCCCTCCCTGCCCTGAATGGACACCAAACTCACTATTCCCAGTCTCATTGCCCGTATGAACCGTCTGGAGCATTTCAAGATGCTCTCGTTGGCGGACCTGGAGGTTATTGTTGCTTCTGGGTGGGTACGGAGAACGATGGTGGGGGAGACGATCTTTCGGGAAGCTGAACCCTGTGCAGGCTTGTTCGTGCTGCTTTCGGGTGAGGTGTATTTACACAAGTTGGGGCCAGAGGGGCGGGATCACATCATGGTCGTGCTCAAACCGGTCACCATGTTCAATGAGGTGCCGGTACTGGATGGTGGTGTCAATCCGGCCACGGCCATAGCGGCCCGCGATTCGCTTCTCTGGCATTGCGGGCGGGAGCAGTTCCAAGCACTGATCGAGCAATATCCGCCTGTGGGTTTGGGCATGTTACCGGTTCTGGCCAGGCGCAATCGCGAACTGGTTGCCAAATTTGAAGACCTTTCCTTTCGCACGGTCAGGGCCCGCACTGCCAAGCTGCTTCTGGAATTAAGTGAGCATGGCCGTGGAGCTATCGATCGTCGTGCTCATACGGTAAATACGTTGGCGGCGCAAATCGGCACGGCCCCAGAAGCAGTGAGCCGCACCATTTCACTTTTCCGTGATCGGGGCTTTATTTGCAGTACCCGTGCAGAAATTACGGTGTGTAAGCCTGAAATACTTGCCAAACTCGCCCAGATCGAACCTTGCATCACCCAACCTCATCCCCTATGATTTCCCACCGACCTTCGCTCGCTCTCATTGCTTCGGTGTTCGATAAAGTATCAGAAGCCGATCAAGCCAGGCTGCAGGCGATTTTCTACGAACACAAGTACCGGGCAGGAGAAGCCATTTTCCTGCAAGAGGACCGCGCCAATGCCATTTATCTGGTGGCAGAGGGCCGTGTGAAAATCGAGCGAGTGACCCCGGATGGTCATCAATGTATTCTCTGTGTGCGTGGGCCCGGCGACATCTTCTGTCCGGTGCCCTTGCTCGATCATGGGTGTCAATTGGGCACAGCTTGGGCCATGACCGACGTTACCTTGCTTTGGGCTGACCGAGATGATTTTAATGCGGCCTGTGCCTCCTGTTCGGGTCTGTTGGCGGTGGTGCAAAAGGATTGTTTATTGGAAGTTCGCCGCCTTTTAGGCCGGATGGAATCTTTTTCTTTCCGCAACATCAAAGAAAGGGTGGCGTTCACATTGCTGGATGAAAGCCAAAGACAGGCTGGTTATGGCGATCCTCACAATGAATTACGCATCACCCAGCAGGAGCTGGCCGGGTTGGTGGGGGCCTCGCGGGAAAGTGTCTCGCGGGCGCTGTCCAAACTGGAAGAGATGGGCGCAGTTGAAACTCGACGAGGGCGCGTGATCATTCGTGATAGAGCAATATTGCAGGAGTTGACGCAGCAAGATCAGTCGAAGTGAGCGCCGCTCTCCTCACGGGGAACAAGGGGGGACGAGTCACAGCAGGAGATTTCAGAGCAGACCGACAGTGCGCACTACGCACGCCCAGCATGATGAAAATAATCTGCGCACAGACCATCTGTAACCCGGAAAACCTGTAAACCGGAAAACCGGAATGGGCGGCTTCACCCACAACTGGCCTGGTTTTCTGGGCTACTGTGCTAAGGGTCTACGTTGATACCAATCTAGTATGATAAGGCGGGTACGGCAGACCGGACGCAATCTGGTTGCTAGACCGCGACACAGTGAGGGTCGCCGTACCCATGATTCTAGCAAATCCGAATAGTTACGAGGGCAGCAAGCCCGTATCTGCTAGATTGGATGAACTTTCTTCCAACCATCAGGAGGTCAATAACATGTCACAAAAGGAACTTGTTATCGGTATTGATATTTCGAAAAGCCACCTGGATATTGCCTTCGGCAGCCAGGATAAAAAAGGACTGCGGCTGAAGTATGACGAAGACGGTGTGGCAGAGTTGGTTCGTCGATGCAAGACACTACGTCCCAAGTTGATCGTGCTAGAATCAACAGGAGGTTTGGAGAAAGTCTTGATGATAGCCTTGTTAGATGCAGAATTGCCAGTAGCCCGCATCCAGCCACAACGGATTCGTTACTTTGCCAAGTCTTTGGGTATTCTCGCTAAAACGGACGCCTTGGATGCCAGTGTTTTAGCCAAGTTTGGCGAAGCGGTTCAACCTGAACCAACGCCACTTCCGACCACAGAACAACAGCGCTTGGCCAGCCTGCTGGCTCGTCGTGCACAATTGCTTGAGATGCGAACTGCTGAACAAAATCGGTTATCAACGATGCCTGCGGTGGTGCGGACGCATATTCAGGAGCATATCGACTATCTTCAGGCTGAAATAGCTCGTATTGAAGCTGAGATTGATGATCTTATTAATAATACGCCGGATATGAAAAGCAAACAAGCCATTCTCAAAAGCACGCCCGGCGTCGGTCAGGTAACAGCCTCTCTCCTCATTGCTCGCTTACCTGAATTAGGACGCCTGAATCGTAAGCAAATTGCTGCCTTGGTGGGCGTTGCTCCATTTAATCAAGATAGCGGCAGGAAGAATGGAAAGCGAGTCGTTTATGGCGGACGCAAAGATGTACGTAACATGCTTTATATGGCCACGCTATCTGCTATCCGTTTCAATCCGGTCATTCAACAATTTTATCAACGTCTTGTCGATATTGGTAAACCTCGTAAAGTTGCCCTGGTTGCTGCCATGCGTAAACTTCTTGTCATTCTGAACGCTATGGTCGCAGCGAACAAACCTTGGCGACAGGCGGTTCATACTAGCGCTTGACTAAACAACATAGTTACTGTGTCCTATTT
>JAADFV010000024.1 GCA_013152695.1 Chloroflexota bacterium
CAAAGCCTGAGTGTTAGGGGTCATGATTCAGGTTCGGGCCCAAATTATCGAGCGACAACAGGAAGGCGCCGGTCAAGAACTACGCTTACTGGCACCTCGTTTCGCCAAACAGTTATCACCCGGGCAGGCGATCTTACTGCGAGCAGGATGGGGGGTCGATCCTTATTTACGGCGGACTTTCTTTCCCATCGCCATCGACGATGAGACTTTTTCCATCCGCGTTCCGGCCGGCGGAGACCGGGGTTTTGCCTGGTTGAAGATATTGCCGCTGGGGAGTACCGTAGACTGCCTGGGACCGGTTGGTCACGGCTTCAGCCTTCCCGAATCGGCCACACGCCTCCTCTGTTTGGGTATGGGGGAATGGGTTTGGGCCTTGTTGCCTTTGGTTAGGCAAGCTGCTCTGCGCCAAATTGCTGTCACTTTCGTAGTAGAAGTGAGTACAGCTCGTCAAGCACCTTCATCGCAGTGCTTGCCCCTTTCCGCAGAGTATCACCGTTTTGTCCTGGGCCAGAAGCGCACCCTGGATGAAGCCCTACCCACCTTTCTTGGCTGGGCCGATCGCCTGGCCGTAGCTGCGCCCATTACCACCTACCCACAGCTCGCCGAATCGATCCGGCAACATCGCATTCTTCTCCCTCGTGGCTTCGCCCAGGTTCTCTATCCCGCTTCGTTTCTGTGTGGAACCGGCGCTTGCCAGACTTGCGCTGTTGATATTGCCGGTGGGCGACGTCGTGTCTGCCTGCGCGGTCCTGTTTTCGATCTCGTGGATGCCATACGATGACTGATTCCCACTCCCCCCCTCCTTTTACAATCGAGCTGGCCCCACACAACAAACAGGGGCTTAGCCTGCACTCGCCGCTACTCGCGGGAAGCGGCGCCGTCGGTTATGGCGATCTTTGGCCGCCGGGTGTCGAACCAGAGCTGTTTGGCGCCTTGATTACCGGCCCTGTATCCATGCAGCCCCGCAAAGGTAAGGATCAACCGCGCTGG
This sequence comes from Chloroflexota bacterium, assembly GCA_013152695.1. The sequence continues at coordinate 991 of JAADFV010000024.1, forward strand.
GCTGAATTGCCCGCCGGTTTCCTCTTCGATACTGGCGAGCACAACCCTGGCTGGCGCCGCACAGTCAAGCAATATGCCTCTGTTTGGCAACGATCCTTGATTCCGGTGATCGTCTCTTTGGTGGGGGGTGAACCTGGCACTCGGGCCTGGATGGCGGAGCGGTTGGAGGAAGCAGAGCTGGGCGTGGCCGGCCTGGAGCTGCCCGTGCCTGAGGACATCAACTTAGGCGAAATTAGCGCTTTCATTTCTGCCGTGCGCCATGCGACCACCCTACCGATACTCGTCCGCCTCCCTGCCACACGTGCAGCTTATCTCGCCGAGGCCTGTGTCATCGCCGGCGCCGATGCCCTTATCGTCGGTTCTCCGCCACCCGCTGCTTATCCCGCCGCCGATGGGAGTTTGCTCGAGGCGCCTCTGGCCGGACCTATCGCCCTCCCTTTTACCCTACGTGCTTTACGACGGGTTGCAGCGTTGGCCCTGGAGACACCGTTAATCGCGGCTGGCGGTATTCAAACCCTTGCCGATGTGGTGCAATGCCTTGATTTAGGTGCCAATGCCGTGCAAGTGCGAAGTCTGCTTTGGGTCGATCCTGCGGCAGCTCAGACCCTGGCCAGCGAGGCTGCCAAGCTCAATCTTACAGAGTCCGGGCGCTTGACCCCCGACCCCTCAGGGGAAGAATAGGTCGGCTTTGGTGACAGGTGGGGTGGTGGATTTCGGGCGCGAGGGGGTGAGCAACGTCGCCAGTGTAGCTCCTGCGAGAATGATCGCGCTGGTAAAATAGAGCCACAAAACCAAAGCAATCACTGTGGCAATAGGGCCGTAAATCAAATTGTAGGTGGCAAGACCACTTCCCAGGTACCAGGTGAAAAGATAAGTCAATCCCACCCAGACGACAGCAGCCACCATGGCCCCCACCAGCGTGGCCGGCAGGGTGGGGCGTCGCGCCGGGACCCAGTGGTAGAGCGCAGTGAACACGACCACAATGAGGGCTAAAGTAACCAGTTGGTTCATTCCCATCGTGAGCAAGCCCAGAATTCGCTCCGGCAGAAAGGTCAAATAGTGGGCAAGAGTGCTGCTGAGTGAAGATAGGATCGTGGCCAGGGTGAGGAGTGGCACCATAAGAATGGCCATGATGCTACCGATTGCACGGCGTCGCCACCAACTACGCTTTGCTTCCACCCCGGCAATGTGATTAATGCTGGCCTCGAGGGCGCCAAAAAAGCTCGATGCCGACCACAGGAGCGTCAACATACCCAGGACACCGGTTGCTCCCCGCGCCGCTACTACTTGCTGGATGACGGTACCAACCACATGTCCCTGCGTGGGTAGAAGCTCGGCAATATGGGCCATCACTCGCTCTTCCAGGGCTGTATCACGCAAAACAAAGCCGATACCACTGATGATCAGCAGGATCAAAGGGAAGAGGGAGAACAGCGCATAATAGGCAAGGGCAGCGGCACGCATCCCTAATTCGTTCTGATTGACGGCGAGAAGAAAGTCCTGTAGAAAGGCGCGCGTGCGACGCCAAAGGAATGGGAGGGGGTTCTGGAATTGCATGCCTGAAACTTTGACGGATTCTCCGAGCTCTGTTACAATAAAAAAGTTGTGCGCCCCCATCGTCTAGAGGCCTAGGATGTCAGCCTTTCAAGCTGAAGACAGGGGTTCGAACCCCCTTGGGGGCACAAGAGTTCCAGGTTTTGCGAATGGCCTGGAACTCTTTTTTATTAGGTGGTATTGATGGGGGGCTGGGTCATCTTCCTGCAAAAATGCGAGAGAGGAACAGGTCGGGGGGAGCGCCACCGCTTGCGAAAATGCAAAGATGTGTGCTTCAAAGAGATTGTTCTTGCTGCGTTTGCGGCTGCCAGAGTCCGGTGCGTGCCACAAGCTGATCATACACCTGGTTCCAGACTGAGGCCTGAAATACGAGATACAGGCCATTGACGAAGGCCATGGGTAGAATCAGGATGAACAGGGCGGTGGGAACAGCCCAGATCAGGGCCGGAATGATGCTACTTGTCGCCTGGTAGAGGAGATATGCAGGAATACCGGCGATGACCCCGGCAAAGGCAATAAGCAGCAAGACAATGGGAATCATCAGCAGGCCAAAAAGAATCCCTACACCAAGCATCAACAGCCACATAATGAACACATCGCGAAGGTTGGTGCGTACTAGATGCCAGGCGCTGCGAATGGCGGTAAAAGTGTCCTGATCCCCAATGACAGCGGCGCGCCACCAAAACTGCTTGAGAATACTGATCGCGGTTGTCACAATCACTACAACGATAATCCAGACAAAGAGCATGGAGACGGCGCCCACAATGCCCAAGGCCTTGGCAGCATTACTTTGAATAAGCAGCATCAGCAAGGGCGAAGCGGCCAAAGCTAATAGCAGCAAAAGCACCAGAACCGTAGGAATGCCGATGACTAGATTCTGCAGGAAAAGGCGCCAGGTTCGAACATGCCAGCCCTGGCGCAGCGCTTCACGCACTCTGGGGGGTTCATTCTCCTGGTCGAGTTGATGGAGACTGCGATAAATACCTGCTTGCAGGACGTATCGCAGCACTGCTAACACCAGGGCCAGAATCAGGAAAATGCAGAGCAGCAAAACAATCCATCCAAACACGGCGGCAGGATTACTGAAAATATGGGGTAGATTTCCTTTCTCGAAGTGCCAATTTTCACTGCCGGAGCTGAAATTGGTACCGCCACGAGCAGAGGCTCCGCCGCTGCCTCCTCCGCCCGCCAGCGCCCACAGAAATCCGAGAATCCATAAGGCTCGGTAACGCAAGGTTGTTTGTGCTGCCTTTTTGATAACGGCTATGTAGTCCATGGTTTGCTCCAAGGGTGAGTGCAAAATGAGGGGGATAATCTGCTTCAAATAGACATAAAACTTGTCATATCGGATAAATGGCTGTTTGTTACAGCTTATTGCCGTTCGTCCCGGCACCAAATATCATAAACCTCTGAGTTGTTACCAGTTTGTTTGACATATCGATTATAATAGAACAGTATTATTGTGTAAACAATCTATTCGTCTACGTAGTTTCCTTTCTGCGAGTAATATTTATGTCCCGCCTCCGATCTTCTCTCCTTCCTTCCTCTGTTCTCCGCCTTCTGCTCATTGCCCTTTTTCTGGGAATCAGTCTTTCCTTGCTCGTGGTGGAGTCTGCTCAGGCCGAAGGTTTGCACGCGCAAGGTCCGAAGATCCACGTCGTGCGTAGGGGGGAGACGCTTTCAGCTATTGCCAGCCGTTACGGCGTGAGTATCAATACGCTGATGAAATGGAATAGTCTGCGTAACGCCAATGTCATTTACATAGGACAACGACTTGTCGTACAGCAGGCGAGTGGCAATCGAAGCACCAAGAGCGGCATTCATGTCGTGCGGCGGGGAGAGACCCTGTCTGCCCTGGCGAGACGATATGGCACCAGTGTGAGTGCTATTCGCCAGGCCAACGGTCTGCGCAGCAACATGATTTATGTGGGACAACGGCTGAAAATCCCCAATATGACATCCAGCCCGGGTGCTCAGCCCAACCCACCATCTGGAACTACTACTTACCACATCGTGAGACGTGGTGACACCCTCGGGAGCATCGCCCGGCGCTATGGCACGACTGTGCAACGATTGGCGGATTTGAACGGCATTACCAACACATCACTCATTCGCATTGGCCAGCGTCTCTTGATTAGCGGTAAGGCGCCCAGCGCCAGCAAACCCCGCCCAACCGGCGAAAAGAAAATTGTGGTTGATATATCCCAACAGCGTTGCTATCGTTATCAAGGCGGCGTCTTGCTCAACACCTGGTTATGCTCGACGGGCATGAGAAATTCGACAAAAACGGGTGTTTTTCGCGTACAAAGTAAGCTGCGCAAAGCCTACGGCTCTACCTGGAATATCTGGATGCCTTATTGGCTGGGGATTTATTGGTCGGGTCCGGTGGAAAATGGTATGCACGGTCTCCCCTGGAAGGCTGACACGGGCCGTAAGATTTGGGCAGGACTGGTGGGGCGCCCTGCCACCTACGGCTGCGTGATGCTCAAGGATGGGCCCATGAAAACGCTCTGGGAGTGGGCTGATATCGGTACCAAAGTGGTGATCCGGCGCTAAATATCCTTTGATGGCCAGATGGCCCCGCGGCGGGTCTCCTCGATCAAGTGATCGACGACAGCTTTCAAATCCCCCCCCGATTCCTTGAACACGCGCAATTGGCGGTCGGCGCTGGTACCATGTTCGAGAATGTGATAAATGGGCTCGATGAACTCCCGACTACCCAGTTGCTCGACATAAGGATCGACAAGACGTAACAGTTCGCGCAGGAGCCAGCGTGCGGGGAGCTCCTTCTCCTTGCCCCAATCAATAAGATGACCGTCGATACCATAACGGATAGAGCGCCAACGATTTTCTTCGATGAGGTCGCGACGGTAAAGACGGAAGGTGAGATTACGTTGCCGCAGGTCCCAGAGCCAGGCGACGATGGCCTGCACCAAGGCAGCAATAGCGATAGCTTCATCGATGGTAGTGCAGGCATCGCACATACGGAATTCGATGGTTGGAAACTGGAAGTGCGGACGGACATCCCACCAGATTTTACTACCGTCAGGGATACAATCGGTGTTGACGAGGCTGTTTACGAATTTCTCAAAGCTAGCCCAATCCGGAAAATAATCAGGTAGGCCTGTGCGGGGGAGATCCGAGAAAAGCACCGAGCGGTAGGACTTCAGGCCCGTATTTCGTCCCATCCAGAAGGGGGATGAGGTGGCGAGGGCGGCAATGTGAGGCACCATGTAACGCATCACATTCATGCAGTCAATGGCGAAATCCCGATCTTCGATGCCGATGTGCACGTGCATGCCAAAGATCAAGAGCCGCTGGGCCAACATCTGCATCTCCTCTAAGAGACCGTAATAGCGTTCTTTGGGCGTGACTTCTTGTTTGAGCCAATGTGAAAAGGGATGCGTCCCCGCCGAGACAATTTTCAGCCCCCGCTGTTCTGCCAGGTAGCAAATCGCACCGCGCTGCCGTGCTAATTCTTCGTGCAAATCGGGGATATTTGCACACACTGCTGTGCCCAACTCAACCTGAGATTGCAGAAATTCTGGCTTGAGCTCACGGTCCACCAGAAAGCTGCCTTCATTCAGAAACTGAGTGATGTACGAGGTGAGTTCGCGCGTCTCGGGATCGATGATCTGGTATTCTTCTTCGATGCCGATGGTGAGAGATGGCGCCTGGTTGGCCATGATGCTCCCCCGAATTGTGGGTGGCTGCTGGGGATGGTCAAGTCGCTATTTCTTCAAAGACCAGGGGGAAGGAGTATTCCTCGCTGGCCAGGAGTTGTTCATCACGAGCAACTTCGACATGGAGGGTATAAGTTGCTTCTGCTTGGGGATGGCGAAGGTGCATGGTGAGAGAGATGTACTGATCCTGCCATTCGACGTTTCGGCGACTTCGTTTCCTTCGGCATCGCGACAGCTAAGACGAATGGTTGGGGGCGTAGCAAAGGTGCTGAGTTGCACGCGCACCCACAGGCGCTGTAGGTCGGGATAGGGATGCACGGCAACACGCTCGATTTCGATGGTGTCGGTATCAAAGCGTAGGGTAATGCCTTTGGCTAACTCGGCCCGGGCCGTATCAAGTTGGCAAGAGCTCATGATTGCTGTAATGTTTGGACTCTAAAAAGGATGAGAAAGACGAGGATGGATGGGAGTCGAACCCACCGCGGACGCCTACGCGGCGCCCGCCACCGGTTTTGAAGACCGGGGCGCCCACCGGGACACATCCACCATCCCCATGCAATTGTGGCAGTAATAGTACTCGCTGCTCCGCGTTTGGTCAAGTTGTTGTTGTCAGCAGGGTGCATTTTCTACCAAGATGGCTTGGTAACACTGCTGCCTCCATCTTTTTCTCGACCCGCTAGTTCGATTTCGAGATAATGAATGGTGGGACGATCCTCTAAAGATGGACTGAGTTCCACGCGCCGTACTCGCCCAACCACTTCGAGTCCCTCTGTTTCCAGATGGATGGTTTCTCCCTCTTCCAGGGCAATGGGGATGACGTCACCTTGCAGCAATTCTTGCCGTAACATTTCATCACGGTAGATTTGAGGGGGCATCAGGGCGGCCGTAACAGTGCGGATATCGCGTTTTTCGAACAGCCATACTTCGATGGTCAGGACTTGTTGGGGGTTGTCGGCGAGTGTTTCACCGACGCCCATACCGAATTCACCCAGGTATTCGCCCTCTTTTTCGATGGCAAAAATCTGGTTGTAGTAGGGATCACCGTCAAAGACAAACCGCTCGACATTTTCTCCTAGCAGGAGGGGGCCGGCGTCGGTGGGGGATTCAGTAGGCGTTGGCAAGGGGGAGGCCGGACTCGTGTCGTGGCCGATCTCTTCTTCACGCTCCCTCTCTTTCTCCTCCCATCTGTCTTCCTCTTCTTCGCTGTCGAAGACCGGTGGTTCGACCGATGGGGGCTCGTCAGCAGGGGGTTGCAGACGTTCCTCTTCTTCAAGTTTTGTGATGTCGCTGAAGACGGGTGGGGTCAGAACACCGTCCTCGGGCTCTTCCTCTTCATCGCCTAACTCTTCATCCACACCGTCCTCAAAATCCTCCCACGCTAGTTCCGGTTCCAGGGTCGGGGCCGGGGGGTGGGGCTCTGGTAATGACGGGTGCGGGGGCACCATCTTCCAGCTCGACCATATCTTCCAGCCCCACATCCCCTCTTTCTTCCGCACTTTTCTGCTCCCTACCGCGCAGGCGTTGGCTCAGGTTGAAACGGCGTGCAACCAGGACGAGGACAATGAGCAGGAACAAGCCCAAGGCGCCGATACGCACGGCCGGTAAGCCCAGGATTGATGCCGCTCCTTCCTTGAAAGAAGACGCACTTTCGCCGGGAGATTCCGCTACCACCCCTTCGGGCGAAAGGCGTAGCAACGTTGCGATCTGGCGCAGGCGCTCTGCTACTGCTGGATTCACCGCTTCCAGAGAGGTAGCCTCCGCGTAGAGCATCGGCCCCAATTCTTCCGGTGACCAGTATTTCAGGCGCTGAGCGGCCATACCGATATCTTGGGTGGCAGCATAACTCTCAGCCACCATGCGGAAATAATCACTGCGCGCGTCGGCGTGGAGCTCATTGGGATAGACTTGCGTGTAACGGATGGGGACAAGCCACCAACCAAACACAAACCAACCAATGAGCAAGCCGCCAAGAAAGACTAAAAGGTAGCGTATTCCCTGGGCGTAGGAGGCATTTTCAGCTTGGAATTGCTGGAGCCGCTGTTGGATATGGGAGAGCTGAGCTTGTTCGGTCATGTCACCGCCTTTTCCATTTCGGAGGAGGCATGTTGATGCGCGTGCGGGTGGGCGTGATTGACGACGCCGCGCAAATGACGCAGGTTCACGCGAGTGTACAGAGTGGTCGTCTGCAGATTTTCATGCCCCAGGAGCTCCTGCACTGCGCGCAAATCCGCACCCCCTTCCAGAAGGTGTGTGGCGAAGGAGTGGCGTAAGGTATGCGGTGTGACACGGCGCGGGAATTGCACCTGGGCCAAATATTTATCAAGAATGTTACTGATTGTCTTGGGGGAGGTGATGGGGCGACCAAAGCGGTTGAGAAAGAGGGCAGCGGTGGGGCGAGATATCTTTTTGCGGGCACGTTGTAAGAGAATGGGACGTGCCACCGTGAGATAACGCTTGAGGGCGACGATGGCAGGATTGCCCAACAGGGCGATACGCTGCTTGCTCCCTTTTCCCCAGACTTTTAACTGCTTCTCTTTCATATCCACATCTTCCACCCGCAGTGCCAAGACCTCGGAGCGCCTTAAGCCGCCACTGTACAGCATTTCCAAGATGGCAACGTCGCGCATGCCCAGAGGTTTTGTGATATCCGGGGCACTCAATAAGTCGAAGACCTGGGCAACAGTAAGGTATTCGGGTAACGTGTGAGGGATTTGGGGTGGGCGCACGGCCGCGGCCACATTTTCAGACACGATACCTTCACGCATCAAGTAGCGGAAACAGGAGCGCAGTTCGTATAGACGACGGGCCACCGAACTTGCCTGATAGCCGGCCCGATTCAGGTGCGCCGACCAGGCGCGCACGAGGGTGACATCCACATCAGCCCAGCGCTGTACACCGTTTTCGGCGGCAAAGGCGATGAATTCACGTATTTCGGAACCGTAGTTGCGTAGTGTGTAAGGTGAGGCGCCACGCTCTGCCTCAAGATAGAGCAGAAAGCGTTCTAACGAAGTCTGCATGGAGGCTGGTCGGGGGAATGGGGGAAAATGTGATCAAGAACGGAAATAGTATATCACACTTTTTCCTTTGCTGCCTTTGCCAGTTTGAGGGCTTCTTTCAAGGGCATGGTGTAGTCACATTCGGTGTTGGCACACTTGGCTATACGACTGGTTTTGGTCAAGACGCTGCCGCATTTGGGGCAGGTGACGGCAATGGGCTCATTCCAGGTCACAAAATCACACTTGGGCCAATTCTCACAGCCATAAAACACACGTCCTTTACGGCTGCGTTTTTTGATGATACGGCCACCATCTTTGGGGCATTTGACGCCGGTGTCTTCGATGATTTGGCGCGTATATTTGCATTCAGGATAGTTAGAACAACCGATGAAGCGACCAAAACGACCTTCGCGATAGACAAGATCGTGCCCACACTCTGGGCAAGCCTCGCCCACTTTTTCTAGTTCGACTGTCTGGCGCTGCATGTTTTCTTGGGCCTGGGCCACCGTCTGGGCAAACGGAGCGTAGAATTGGCGCAGGACATCGACCCAATCGGTCTTGCCCTGGGCAATTTCATCCAGCACCGATTCCATGCGGGCGGTGAATCCCACCTGCAGATATCGATCGAAGTGCTGGGTCAGGAGATCGCTGACGATTTTTCCCAATGAGGTGGGGAAAAGACGTTTTTGCTTGCGCTCGACATAGCCCCGATCCTGAATAGTGGAGAGAATCGAGGCATAGGTGGAAGGACGGCCGATGCCGTATTGTTCGAGGGTTTTGACCAGGGTTGCTTCGGTGTAGCGGGGAGGAGGTTGGGTGAAGTGTTGTTCAGGGATCAGGCGCAGGAGATCAAGAAGCTCGTTCGGGCTGAGGGGCGGAATGATCACACCGGTGTCATCCTTGCTCGTATCATCTTCTTCCCGCGCTTCCTGATACACTTTGAGATAACCGGCAAAGCGCAGATTGGAGCCCGTCGCCCGAAACAGGTAGGGTTTGCTTCCCCCCTCGGGGCCAGCAGTAACGTCGACAGTAAGGGTGTCGTAAATCGCCGGTTTCATCTGGCTGGCGACGAAACGCTGCCAGATAAGGCGATACAAACGATACTGATCCTGGTTCAGGAAGGGGCGGACGCTTTCGGGCGTACGAAAGACCGAGGTAGGCCGGATGGCTTCGTGCGCCTCTTGCGCAGAACGGGATTTAGTACGGTAGAAGGGGGGCTTGGCGGGAAGAAAATCTTCGCCAAAGATTTCCCCAATGTAGCGCCTGGCTTCGGCCTGGGCAACTTTCGAAACCTGGGTGCTGTCGGTACGCATGTAGGTGATAAGACCGGTGGCACCTTCAGCACCAAGCTTGATTCCTTCGTAAAGCGCCTGTGCCGTGCGCATGGTGTGGCGGGCACCAAAATTGAGCCGGCGTGAGGCCTCTTGTTGCAAGGTGCTGGTGGTAAAAGGAGCGGCAGGCGAGCGTTTGCGGGTTCCCTTTTTTACGGATTTGACTTGCCACTGTGCCTGTTCCAACTCGGCGACAAGGCGCTGAGCCTCTTCGCCTGAGGCAATCTTGAATTCTTTGCCCTGAATACGCCATAGTTTGGCGCGGAAGTGCCGTTTTTGCGCTTCTTGCTTGGCCAGATCGGCCTCGATAGACCAGTATTCTTCAGGAACAAAGGCCTCGATCTCTCGCTCTCGCTCGACTACCAGGCGCAGGGCTACGGACTGAACCCGGCCGGCCGACAATCCCCGGCGCACGTTGCGCCACAAGAGAGGACTGATTTTGTAACCGACGAGACGGTCTAAAATGCGACGGGCTTGTTGGGCATCGACCAGGTTCATGTCGATCTGGCGGGCTTGTTGGAAGGCCTCGCTGACGGCATTTTCCGTAATTTCATGAAAAACAACACGCTTGGTCTGTTCCGGCGCCAGGCCAGTAGCTTCGACAATATGCCAGGCGATGGCTTCTCCTTCACGGTCGGGGTCGGTGGCGAGATAGACTTCTGTAGCGTTGGCTGTGGCTTGCTTCAGTTCTTTGACAATTTTCTTTTTGTCACGAGGGACGATGTATTGGGGCTGGAAATCGTGCTCAACATCCACCGACAATTTGGATTTGTACAGGTCACGTACATGGCCGACCGAGGCCTTGACTGTGTAACCACGGCCGAGATAGCGGCCCACAGTACGGGCCTTGGCCGGTGACTCGACGATGACCAGCTTGCCGCGAGGTTTACTCGCTTTGGAATTCTTGCTTTTACGCTTAGAAGTACTGGATTTCGTCCCAGTTTTCTTGGATTTGGGGATAGGGGCGGGTTTTTCCAGGCCTTCATGGGCCGGTGTCGCGCCCATACGGAAAAGACCGGTGCCACACACGGCGCATTTTCCGCGCGTGGCAGGTGTGCCGGTTTTTGTGAAGACCGCTTGAGGGTCGACGATTTCTCGTTTTGTCTTACATTTAACGCAGTAGGCTTCCATAAAATATGTGTTGGCTGAAATGAGGGCGCGTAGACATGAGGATGATGTATGCGGCCCAGGGGAGAAGTGGGGCTGATGAATTAGTCGATACGGTAAACCGGGCCAGATTCGCGGGCAATCACATACTGCATACCCCCCACCTGGCGTACCATTCCCTTGAGTTCCAACATGGCCAGGGCGCTGGCAATGTCAGGAGCCGACATTTGCATAAGACGGCCGAGTTCATCGATATGCAAGGGTTCGGCGGAGAGGGTATCCATGAGCTGGGCTTCGACGGGGTCTGTGGGGAGAATATGGCGAGCATCCAGTTGTTGCGCGACTTTGGTCAGATTCAGAGCTTCGAGAATGTCGTTGGCATTAAGGGCTGGAGTAGCGCCTTCTTTGAGCAAGCGGTTAGGGCCTTCGCTCGAGTGTGAGAGGATGCTGCCAGGCACAGCAAAGACATCTCGACCCTGTTCCAGAGCCAGTTTGGCGGTGATAACGGCGCCAGAGCTCCAGCGGCCTTCGACGACAACGACGGCCAGGCTTAGTCCACTGATGATGCGGTTTCGCGCGGGAAAGTTACGGGCTTCGGGGCGGACGCCGGGAGCGTGTTCGCTGACCAGCATGCCCTGCTTGACGATCTCCTGCGCTAATTCGCGATGCTCTGGTGGATAGACGGTATCGAGGCCGTTGCCCATGACGGCAATGGTGCGGCCTCCCGCTTCAAGGGCAGCGCGGTGAGCGACTCCATCGATACCTCGGGCAAGGCCACTGACGATGGTAATGCCGGCTTCGCTCAGATCTCGGCTCAGGCGCAAGGCACATTCACGGCCGTAGGTGGTGGCACGTCGTGTACCGACAATGGCAACGGCCCATTCATCTTCGGGCATGAATTCGCCTTTGAGGAAGAGCAATGGTGGGGGTGAGGTAATCTGTTTGAGATAAGAGGGGTAGGCAGGATCATCCCAGGAAACGAGACGAATCCCTGCTTCCTGGACACGAGCCATTTCTGCATCGAGGTCCAGTTGAGCACGAGTGCTGAGCAGGCTTTGTAGGGCACGCTCCTCCAGACCAACTTCGCTGAGAGCCTGGGCCGGAGCCTTCCAAGCTGCCTCGATTGATCCGAAGGCATCGATCAATGTCTGCAGGCGCCGCGCGCCAATGCCTGGGGTTTTATTGAATCCAAGCCAGTAACGCAACATGACAAGTACCTATCGATGTAAAGTGACGCCCGCCACCGCGGCGGGCGCAAGCAATGCTGCCAGGATAACGAGTCCGGCGAGGTTTGTCAAATGGGTGTGGGGTAAAGTTGTGTGGTGAAGTTGTTGGCAGAGGTGGGCACACTCCTTCGGGCGAAAATAATCATCATGGCGATAGATTCTGGATTTATTGGCTGAAACTGGGCCAGATACCTACAGAAAAATAACACCCACATTGGTAAAAATGCCGTAACTTTTATAAGGGGAATGAGTCTATTATTGCAGGGGCGACTCACCTCTCGGGCACTCATAGTCGTCGATCCTTTTATCCCTCAACCCTCATCATAAGGAGCTATATCATGAGGAAATTTGTTTTTCGCACTTTTTTCTTTCTGATGGTTTTTCTGCTTTTTGCAGGAGTAGTTTCTGCGGCTCATCCCACCATTCATCAATTCTCAACCACAGGTTACACAACTGCTTATGAGTATGCCTTTGTCCCGAGTGGTCAGGCCAAATTTCATCTCTTTTCATCAGGTGACCCCAACGATCCTGTTTGCGCCTATTTGCTGGGACAACCTTGCGGCGCCAGTGGTGATCTAAACGGTAGTTTCAATTTTGAGGAATGGGGCCTTGCCGATGTCCTTACCGGAAATGGCGCCAATCATGGCGATATGACCGTGAGTACAGCGGAAGGTGACGCGAGATTTCATTTCGGTGGTGTAACGGCCGATGGCGTCGTTACAGGAGGATTCAAAGCAACAGGTGGTACAGAGGCCTATAAAAAGCTGAGAGACAAAGGAACTTACTCTGGTAACGCTGGCTTCACCTTTACAGTCGACTGGGAGACCTGTGGCGGCCGAGATCAGCCTCCCTGCCCCGTTAATCGTTGCGCCGTATTTGGTAAGAAAGTAAAAATTAATGAAGAAGAAGTCAAATGGATGGTAAAGAATGAAGGTGAGCAAACGCTAACTCTGAGTAGTGTCCTTCTCAACTGGCCGGAAGCGAATGGCTCTGAGGTGGAAAAGGTGAAATTTGCGGGGCGCACCGTATTTTCTGATATCGAAGGTAATGCCCCTGTTGTTCCTGCCTATCCAGACGAGAACGGCAATCTTGTTTTCGTCACTGGCTGGTGGTATGGTGGCCCTGCACCCGCTGGCATCCAGATTGCCCCAGGCCAGAAAAGGATGTTAAAGGTGGAATTTGATGAGGATGATATTAGCAGACAGGTCAGTGATTACACATTCGAACTGCAATTCGCTGAAGGTTGTGCTGCTGTCTTAGTCGACTTTCCTTAATCTGGACAAGCCAGAACTAAAAAGACAAGACCGGGAGATAATAGGTAGACCGATAAACCTGTAAAACCAGGAGAGAGGTAAACCTGTAGACCGGGCCCGAAAATGCCCCCTCGTCGCACTCTTCCGTCTTCTGTCTCCCGTCTTCCTCCCTTTGCGGGCGAGCAATTCCTGCGAAGACGCCTTCCCAGCCCGCATCTTCCTGCTGATGCAACCTCTCTGCCCCTAACATCTCATCTGCGGAATTCCTCGCCCCTACACTCTTCCGTCTCCCGTCTCCTGTCTTCCTCTTCCGCGCCAACCTCACAACGTTTGCCCCCCTTACTCCTTACTTCTTACTCCCTGCTTCTTACTCCTTACTCCCTACTCTGACGAAGATTTCTGGCTTAGCCTGCTTAGGAAGCCAAAAATCTAACTAGAAAGGCACAATTCTGTTTGAGAGACAGGTTGTAGTGAAGGCGAGGAGATGAGCCCTCGTCTTCCAGTCCACGACACGCCCCCTCGGCGTGTCGTGGACGCGTTTTGGGGCATTTTCCAGAGAGAATAAGGGGTAATGCTGTCTTCTGGTTTTTCATTAGGTTCGCTTTACGCCATTTTGACACCGACTCCCATTCTGTGCTATGATCGCAAGTGAGCACACGTGTGTTCATGGCGATATGCCAGCATTTATTACCGCTTCACCTTTTACCTTTGGAGGTCTTTTAAGATGAAAGGCTTAGTTCTCGATGCAAAATGGGACCCAAAACCTGATTACCACGTCTCAGAATGGGAAAAACAGACGGGTAAAGCGATTACGGGAAATAGCATATGGCGCAACCCTAAATTGGAAGTGCGCGAATGGCCAGACCCGGAAGTGGGGCCCAAAGATGTGTTATTGGAAGTACAGGCATGCGGTGTGTGTGGTTCAGACATGCATTTTTATGAAACGGACGACCAGGGCTACATCCTCTATCCCGGCCTTACCAAATTCCCCACTATCCTCGGGCACGAATTCTCTGGTAAAGTTGTGGAAGTGGGCCCCGAGGTCACGCAACTCAAGGTTGGGGATTATGTCACAGTCGAGGAAATGATCTGGTGTGGTCGTTGTACGGCATGCCGCAACGGCTATCCTAATCATTGTGAAAACCTGGAAGAGATCGGCTTTACCATCCCCGGCGCCTTTGCCAACTTCATCGCCGTAGACGAGAAGTTCTGCTGGAAGGTGGATGGTATTCTGGAGCGGCATGGCGTCGAAAAAGGTGTCGAAATTGCGGCCATGACTGAACCCACAACCGTCGCGTACAACGGGATGATCGAGCGTGGAGGCGGCTTCCGCCCCGGTCACTACGTCGGTGTTTTTGGTACGGGGCCCATCGGGTTGGCCGCCGTTGGCATTGCCGAAGCGGCCGGAGCCGGCATGATCGTGGCCTTCGAAGTTTCCGCGGAACGTCGGGAATTAGCCAAGAAGGTCGGAGCCGATTATGTCTATGATCCTCGCGAAGTTGTACCGCACGAAGTGATGATGGAACTGAGCAAGGGCGAAGGCTTTAATTTTATGGTAGAAGCAGCCGGTGCTCCCCACCTCACCATTCCTGAAATGGAAAAATCACTGGCCATCAATGGCAAGATCGTGCAGATCGGCCGCGCTGCTACCAAGGTGCCCATGTATCTCGAAACTTTCCAGGTACGTCGCAGCCAGTTCTTCGGCGCCCAGGGCCACTCCGGACACGAAACCTTCCCCAATGTGATTCGTATGGTCGCTTCCGGACGCCTTGATCTCAGCCCGATTATTACCGCTCGTTACGGTCTGGAAGACACAGTCGCCGCCATTGCTAAATCGACCGAGCGTCGTGACGGCAAGATCATTGTCCGGCCCAACAAGGACGTCTAGGCACAACTTGTTTCATGCCAGTTGTCAGGGGCCGTGACAGAACCGGTTTGCCGGCAAGACACGACCCCTGACTCCCCATAGCTTCTACCTTCGCTACTCCCAGTCCCTCATCCCTTATGAAATCTCGCGACCGTGTCAACCTTGCCCTGGCTCACCAAGAACCAGATCGTGTTCCTTTCGATCTGGGCGGAACAGGCCTGACGAGCATCCATATCACTGCTTACAAAAACCTGCGGCGCTACCTGAAACTTCCTGAAGTTCAGATAAAAATATCGAACATGGGCGAGCAGTTGGCGGCAGTAGATGTGGATCTGGCCGAACGCCTGCAAACAGACATCTGGCCTGTGCGACCAGGTTTTGCCTCTCAGTTCGAGTACATATTTCGGGATGAGGGAGATTACGAAGTCTATACCGATGAATGGGGTATTTCCTGGCGAAAACCCAAGCAAGGCGGTTTTTATTACGATATGTGCCAGCATCCCCTGCAAAATGCCGACTCCTTGGCCGAGCTGAAGGCCTATCCTTTTCCGGACCCGCTCGATGACGGTCGTTTTGAGGAACTGCGGGCACAGGCGGAGGCAGGCATTGCTCAGGGAAAGGCGACAGTCTTGGCAGGACCATCGGCCGGCATTGTCGAAACTTATTCCTGGCTACGCGGCTACGAGGCTTTCTACATCGATCTCGCTCTGAATAAGTCCTGGGTCGCCTACATGCTCGATAAATTGGCTGATTGGAAAATCGCTTTCTGGGAGCGAGCCCTGGCCGAAGTCGGTGATTTGGTTGATGTCGTGATCGAAGCTGATGATCTAGCCGGGCAACGAAACCTGCTCATGTCGCCAGATACTTACCGGGAGGTGATCAAGCCCCGCCACAAACGCCTTTTCAATTCTATCAAAGAGCAGGCGCCTGTCAAGCTGTTCTACCATTCCTGCGGTGCCGTTCGCCCTCTCATTCCCGACCTTATTGACGCTGGCATTGATATCCTAAATCCTGTGCAGATCAGTGCCAAAGGCATGGATCTGCGAGAATTGAAGCGGGAATTTGGGCGCGACCTGGTGTTCTGGGGAGGTGGCGTCGATACGCAAATTGTCTTGCACAGTGGTACCCCTGAAGATGTGCGGGACGATGTGAGACGTAACATCGAGGCCCTGGCTCCGGGCGGTGGCTTCGTTTTTGCCGCGGTTCATGATATTCAGGCCAATGTCACGCCCGAAAATATCATGGCCATGTGGCAGGCATGGCAGGATTACGGTTCTTATAGAGCAGTAAATGAGCAAACAGGTAGACCTGCGGACCTGTAAAACTGTAAACCTGTAAAACCGGTAAACCAGTAAACCGGTAAACCGGGCCTGAAAACGGCTCTTGTCGAACTCTTCCGTCTTCTTCCCTTTTCGGGTGAGCAATTCCTGTGAAGCTGCCT
>JAADFV010000025.1 GCA_013152695.1 Chloroflexota bacterium
CCTACCATCACCTTCCAGGCGTCAGCCGCATCCGTGATGCGGCGCAATACAACGGCACCCTCGTCTTTCCACCATCACAAACACGCACCGCCAAGCCCCCTTCGAGGGGGCGCTGTTGTGTAGCCGGGCGGCTTTCAGCCCCCGGCAGACTCCATCATTTCTCCACATTTCTTCCAAAAGTCCTCCAAATTTGCTTGCTATGATAGCAGCATAACGAACGCAAACAACTCTCTCAACTCTTGGAGGATATGATGAAACTCTCGAAAGTGCTTACCACCAGTATCGCAGTGGGCCTGCTCGCCCTTACGCTAACCGCTTGCAGCTCCGAAGTCGAAGCATCCGCACCGGCCGAGACACAGCCGGTACAGGCCGCTGTGCCGGTTCAGACCGGAACAGATATCGCTGCCGCCGCGATGCCAGCAATGCAGGCCAGCGACGATCTCAATGAAGATGAAATCGCAGATATGCTCTACATGCGGGAAGAAGAAAAACTCGCCCGTGACGTCTATATCACCTTAAATGAGCAATGGGATCAGCCGGTCTTCCAAAATATCAGCAAGGCCGAACAGCAACACATGGACGCTGTCCTTACCTTGCTGGAACGCTACGAAATCAGTGACCCGGCCCTTGGGCAAGATGTCGGCCAGTTCACCAATCCCGAACTGCAACAGCTTTACGATGAACTTGTGGCCACAGGTAGCCAATCCTTAGCTGATGCCCTCAAAGTGGGGGCTGCCATCGAGGAAATTGATATCCTCGACTTGGAAAAGAGCATCGCTGATACAGAAAATGCAGACATCCAGCAAGTATACGAGTATCTGAAGTCGGGATCCGAGAACCATCTTAGAGCCTTCACTTCTACCCTCGAGCGCCAAACGGGCGAAACCTACTCACCGCAGTATCTGGAACAGAGTGCCTATGACGCCATCCTGGCTGGTTCCAACGGCGGACATGGCAATGGCCAGGGTGGCCAGGGGCATGGCAACGGTCAAGGTAGCCAGGGCCAGAATGGTCACGGCCAAAGTGGTCACGGTCAGGGCGGACACGGCCAGGGCGGACATGGTCAGGGCAGTCACGGCCAGGGTGGACATGGCCAGGGCAGTCATGGTGAAGGCACCCAGGAGTGCTTGAATAGCAACAGCTAACCATCTTCCCACCACTTGCGGGGCCGGAGTGCAAGCGCTCCGGCCCTCTCATCATGAGATGCTCGACTTGTCGCCGTTTCGTGTCAGACCCTGCAGCTATGATCTAAAACAGCGCGGGAAAGGTGGTACATCGACTCACACAGACAAAATGTTTTTCGTCTTGCATCATCGCCAGAATCTTATTTTACCTGAGGAAACTGAGCTATGTCTGAATCGCGCCTAAACCTGAAAAATCGTATTTTCTATCAAACGGGGAGTAGCAGTGACGACCGCAGTCGCATGCGGGCAGTGATGAACAACCTGATCCTGCATTTACACCCGACAAAAGTGCCAGCCTCAGCCCTACGTATTTCCTATACCTGGGGTCTGGGCGGACTTTCTACCCTGCTGGCTCTGGTTCTCATCGTTACAGGCGTCCTCCTCATGTTCCGCTACGACGCCAGTGTCGAGCGAGCCTACACCAGTATCCAATATCTGGAAACCCAGGTCCAATTTGGCTCTTTGTTGCGGGCAATACATCACTGGGCAGGCAATCTCCTCATCATCACAGTCTTTTTGCACATGCTACGTGTTCTGTTTACCGGTTCTTACAAAAAAGGGCGTAGCACCAACTGGTTGGTGGGAATCTTCTTGTTATTATTGGTCATATCCTTCAATTTTACCGGATATTTACTCCCCTGGGACCAACTCGCCTATTGGGCCATCACCGTGGGAACAAGCCTTCTGGCCTATATTCCCCTGATCGGCAACAGCATAAGTCACTTTCTCCTGGCCGGGCCAGAAGTGGGGCAAGGAGCATTGCGCAACTTTTATGCCATCCACGTGGCTGTATTGCCTGCTACTCTAATTCTGGCCATGTCCTATCACTTTTGGAAAGTACGTAAGGATGGCGGTATCTCCCAACCGGAGCAGGCGAAAAAAACACCCCGCCTCACAACCATTCCCCATTTGGTCCAGATCGAACTGGCGGCAGCGGTAGCGCTCCTCACGGCTCTCATCCTCTGGGCGATGGCCGTACCGGCGCCCCTCGAGGCTCTTGCTAACCCGGCCCATCCTCCTAACCCGGCCAAAGCCGCCTGGTATTTCATGGGCTTGCAAGAGTTGCTACTGCACATGCACCCTCTGGCAACCCTTTTATTGCCTACCCTCATCCTCTTCGCCTTGGCCCTTCTCCCCTTCTGGGATAAAGAAGATTCTGACATCGGTGTCTATTTTCGATCGGCCGTAGGTAAACGTGTAGCGGCAGTTGCAGCCTTGTTAGGTTTGATCTTGCCCCCTGTGCTCATCATCCTGGATGAATGGTGGTGGGATTTGCCGGGCTGGCTGCCAACCTGGCCCACTGTCATCTCCAATGGTCTCATCCCACTTCTCCTTACTCTCGCCGGCCTGGCTGCAATTTACGAAGGATTCCGGCGCGGTATGCGTGCCAATCGGAGTGAGTCTTTGTTAGGACTGTTTACCTTTCTATTCGTCAGTTTGATTGTGATGACCATCGTCGGCATCTTCTTCCGCGGTGCCAACATGGCTCTGGTCTGGCCCTGGTAATCATGGAGGAAATTCACTATGAAATCATCTTCTCCCACAAGACAAAAAACACTCACCGCAAGCGGCGGTCAGGAAATCAGCCGGCGTAACTTTCTCAAACTCGGTGCCGAAGTTCTGGGCGCCCTGGCCTTGCTGGAAATCGTCGGCGCCAGCCTCATCTTTCTGGAACCGCGAAGCCTGGAGGGTGAGTTTGGCGGTGTCGTCACCGCTGGTGCTGTCGATAGTTTTCCTGCCGGCTCAATCACCGAATTTCCTGCAGGACGGTTCTTCCTCATCCGCAGTGATGACGGCGGCTTTCTTGCCGTCTACCGGCGGTGTACGCATCTCGGCTGCTCTGTCAGCTGGGAGCCTGATCAAAACCAATTCGTCTGTCCCTGCCATGGCTCGCACTTCGATTTCTATGGCGATGTCGAAAATCCCCCTGCGCCCCGCGCCCTCGATACTTTCGCCGTACTGATCGAGGATGGGCAGGTGAAAGTCGATACTTCCCGCCCCCAAACTCGTGACGAATTTGAAGCCACCCAGCTCGTTTATGCCTAGGAGAATACCCAATGAATAAATATCTTCTCATCACCTTGATTTCACTATTGATTCTAGCTGTGGCACTTCCTCTTTATGGCTGGCTCGAACCCGACCGTATGGAAAACGCCCAGGCAGACTTGCGTCAGCAATTTGTCTCTGACGCAGCTTTGCTATATGTCGAAAACTGCGCGGTCTGCCACGGCGCCTCAGGTGAAGGCATCGGCGCCACGCCTCCCCTCGCTAGTGAGGGAATCCGTACCGCTGACTACGATTTCCTCTTCAAAACCATCGCCCGTGGCCGCTATAACACCGCTATGACGGGATGGAGTGAAGAGGAAGGAGGCATTTTCAACGACTACGAAATCCAGGAACTGGTAGCCTTTCTCCGCTATGTCGATTGGGATCAAGTCAGCGAGATTGCTGCTCAGCAAGGTCTTATCCCTCCCACCCTACCCGTCCCCGACGTCAACGATGACTTCCTGGCGCAGGTGGCAGCCCTGGCGCCCGAGGGTGAAACCTGGGCGCGTGGCATCAATCTCTACGCCCAGAATTGTACGACTTGTCATGGCGTCAACGGTGAAGGTAGCAGCCTTGCCCCCGCCCTCAATACGGACGAACTGCGAGCCATGAGTAGCGACGACCTCACTCGCACCATCCGCGACGGTGTGCCCAACACGATGATGGCTTCCTGGGATGGCCAACTCAGCGCCGAAGAAATTACCGACATCGTCAGCTTTTTGCAGAACTGGGACAAAATCAACGAAGCCGGTCTGCAACTAACACCACCCGCCCCTATCCATATTGACATCAATAATCCTGAAGAAATGCTGGCTCTGGGCGAACAGCTTTATAACACCACTTGCGCCGTCTGTCATGGTGACAACGGCAGCGGTGGCACCGGCCCAGTGCTCAATAGCCAACAGATTCTCTCCCGTAAGAGTGATGAAGATATCCGCAACACGATCATTTACGGGCCTCACCGCCCCGGCTCGATCATGCCTGCTTTTGGCGACCGTCTTACCTCGGTCGAAGTCGATGCCATCGTACAATATGTGCGGGCGTGGGAACCTACAGCACCCTGGGTCGAGAATCCTCGTGGCAGTGCTCAAGGGGGTGGACCACCCTGGCTACGCGCCACTCCCGACGCCGAGAATCCCATCGTACCGGGACAGGCAAGAGGCCGGGGTCCGCGTTGGGCCCGGGATCAGGAAAGCAGCACGGAACCGGTAGTGGCAGAACAAGGACCGACGCTCTCCTTCCAGGGCACAGTGATCAGTGTGGAAGACAACCTTCTCACCTTTAGTGATGAGGCCGGCAACCAACACGAAGCCATGCTGGGCCCACCCTGGTTCTGGTCTGAGAATGGTATCGAACTGAATACGGGCGATCCCATTACCCTCGAAGGTTTCGAATCCCCTGATCACATGGAAGTCAACTGGATCGAAAACAAACGTACAGGCCAGCGCCTGGAGCTACGAACGGCGGATGGCACACCGGTCTGGCTCAGTCAATAATAAGGTAAAGTCACGTGGTGCGTGCATGTTTCACGCACCACGTGCTTACACCACTGGAATCGTAAACCAGAACTGACTCCCCTGCCCTGGCTCGCTTTGTACACCGATTTTACCGCCTTGCGCTTCCACTAACTCCTTGGCAATAGCCAGGCCCAGTCCCGAACCGCCTTTTTCCCGGGAACGGGAACTCTCGGCCCGCCAGAAACGATCGAAAATATGGGCCTGTGCCTCTACCGATAATCCCGGACCCGTATCGGCTACAATCACCCGTACGTACGGCCTTTCCCCTTCGTCCGAGATGACTTCGGCCTCCACACGTATACGACCCCCGGCCGGCGTGTAACGCAAGGCATTGCCGATCAGGTTGTAGAGAACCTGGCGCAGCCGATCACCATCACCCACCACTGCCGGCAGTTCTTCGGGAATATTTGCTTCTAACCTGATATTGCTGGCACGTGCTGCGTCCTGAAATACTTCGACGGCCCCTGCGATCAACTCTACTGAATCAAGCTCGGTTAAATTAAGGCTCAGTTGACCTGCATCCGCCTGCGTCAGTGCCCTTAAATCATCGATCAAACGCTTAAGAGTGAGCGTTTGGTCATAAACCTGAGCGATTTCATCCTTGGTCAAGGGATAAACATCATCAAGCAGCGCCTGAAGATTTCCCTGAATGACCGTAAGCGGTGTTCGTAGCTCATGGGCAATATCGGCCACCATCTTTTGTCGGGCTGCTTCCGCTTCTTGCAGTGCCTTTGCCATCTCGTTAAATGCTGCTGCCACTTCCGATACTTCTTGAGTGCCGTTCACCTGCAAACGTTGGCTCAAATCGCCTTGAGAGATGCGCCGGGCAGCCTGGGCCAGGCGATTGAGAGGCGCCGACACCCCCCGCGCGATAACCAATCCCAGGAGAATGCCCAAGATTGCGGCGGCGATGCCAGCCTCGAGCAAGGCGTGAGAAATCAGATTCAAGAATGCTTGTTCCGAGGCGCCCTGTCCTGCACCAGCAGAGACGATGTAAAGATAGCCCACAGTCTTCCCCCCACTACGAATAGGGATGGCCTCAGAACGTTGTTTGGAACTCAGTAGCTGCCACTGGCCCGTCTCGTCATACTGAACCACGCCCTCTGCATCGGCGAGAATACGCTTGGGTGCTCCCCACCGCTTGCCCTGTCCCTTCCCCCCTTGCGTATCGAACACCTTGCTTACTCCCTCCCAGCCTTGATGCTCCTGGTAATAGGTGGTAAGGGCAGTCAAGAGGGCGTCATCTGTTTGGCTATGGACGAGGTATTGCCGAAAACCACTGCTCACGCGGGTGTTCGCCAGCCAGCCGGCGACCAGGAGACCCAGCAAGGATATCAGGGCAAAGGCCAGGCTCAGACGCACCCAAAGCTTATTCATTATTCACCTACCAGGCGATAGCCTACGCCGTAGACGGTCTCAATGTAACCCGGTTGTCCCGGCGTTAGAGGTATTTTTTTGCGCAGATTCTTGATATGACTGTCGACCGTGCGTTCCATACCTTCGTAAGCATAACCCAGGCTTTTATCGATCATCTCCATACGCGTAAAGGCGCGGCCAGGATTTCGTAAAAGGAGATGGAGTAAGGAGAATTCGGTAGGGGTCAGATCGATGTTTTGACCGTGAAAACTGAGCGTATGCTGGTCGGGATCAAGGCGCAAATCACCCACTTGCAGGATACGGCTGGCCGTGGCCGTACCCTGAACCCGACGCAGCACAGCACGGATACGTGCCACTACCTCACGGGGATTGAATGGTTTGGGAATGTAATCATCGGCGCCGATTTCCAGTCCGATAATCTTGTCGGTATCTTCGACTTGGGCCGTAAGCATGATGATCGGTGTTGCCTGCAGATGCTCGTCAGAACGTACAATACGCGTGATCTCCCAACCATCGCGGCCGGGAAGCATCAAGTCGAGGACGACCAGATCAGGGCGTTGGCTGCGGATTTCTTGCAAGGCACTATCGCCGTCAAAGGCTACATAGACCTCGAAACCGGCTTTTTCTAAGTAAGAACGGAGTAAACGTACGATTTGTTTATCGTCATCGACAACTAGAATACGTGAAGACATTGTTTAGGGAGCAGTGAGTAGGAAGTAAGGGGACTCGGTATGTGACGATGCAATCATAGCGTACTAGAAACAAGCAGGATAATCAAGCTGGACATGGCGCCGGACACGGTTTTTCTGAGGGATGGCACCTTGTCAGGATGGGAATGAGAGGTCCGGCAAAGCGACAGGGTTGTCTTCAAAATACGCCCGTCTCCGGGATCAGACATGTCTCTTGGGACACGCTGATTGGCGCCGGTTTATTTTTTAAGACCGGGGAATTGTTACTATGGGTATTCGATGATACAATGAGCGCCAATATTTTGAACGAGCCAGCCGCCGTTGCCTGGCCTGTCACAAAAGTTACTTCGTTTGAGTTTGTTGTGGCAATCCGGGGCGTATCGATCTATCGGCGGTCAGCTCCACCTCCGGCAGTTCGATGTCAAATGTTCGCAACGACGTACAGGCACACGTTTCAAACATAAGCAATGCTGTTTGATTCGGTATCTTGCTCATGTACTTGCGGACGCTTGACATTTGTTATGTCTACATTTCTCCCATGTAACGTTCCCTCACCTCAAACAAAAGGAGCAAAAGTATGAACCTCATCTGGATCATTCCTGTTTCAGGCCTCTTGACACTGTTCTTTGTCACGTACCTTGGCTGGGATGTCCTCCGCCGCGATGCGGGTGAACCGGCAATGAAAGAGGTCGGCGCCACTATCTATGAAGGAGCGGTCGCCTTTATCCGCAGACAGTATTTTACTATCGGTATCTTAGCGGTTGCCACTGCTGCCATTATCGTAGCCCTGGTGACCTTTTTCGAACGCTATTCGGAAACGGGCATGATTGGCTGGCAGTTGGGGTGGCGTACAGGGGTTGCCTTTCTCGTGGGTGCAGCTATCAGCGCTTTGAGCGGGGTTATCGGTATGTTTGTGGCTGTAAAATCGAACACTCGCGTTGCGGCCGCCGCCGGCAAAGGTGTGGGCCCTGCCCTCAATCTGGCTCTGCGGGGAGGAGCGGTCAGCGGTTTTCTCGTTGTTGGTCTTTCCCTGATCGGCGTGTACACCATGTTCCTCCTCTATGGCGGCATCAACAATCCTGATATGGCGCCGTTTTTGATTGTAGGGATGGGCTTTGGCGCAAGTTTTGTTGCTCTGTTTGCTCAGCTTGGTGGAGGCATTTACACCAAGGCTGCCGATGTAGGTGCAGACCTGGTCGGTAAGGTTGAGGCAGGAATACCAGAAGACGATCCGCGCAATGCTGCAGTAATCGCAGACCTGGTCGGTGATAATGTCGGTGACTGTGCCGGTCGTGGCGCCGATCTTTTCGAGTCGACTGTGGCCGAAAACATCGGGGCGATGATGTTGGGTGTGGCGCTCTATGTCAAAACCAACAATATCGAATGGATTTTCTTCCCTCTCGTCGTACGTTCTTTTGGCCTTATCGCTTCTATGATCGGTATCTGGACCACAACTTCGGTACCGGGGATTAGTTATAAGAAGGGCGAACCTCCAACCAACGCCCTTTATCGTGGCTATGCCGTGACCATCGCCCTCTCTGTTATTGCCCTCTATTATGTTGTTGATGTGATGTTGGGGGATATCTGGTTCTTTGTTGCAGGCGTTGTCGGTTTATTGACCAGCGTAGCGATGGTCATGATCACGATGTACTACACCGAAGCACGTTTTCGGCCTGTGCGTAGCATTGTGCAGGCAAGTTTGCGGGGTACTGGCCCCAACATCATCACGGGTCTTGCCGTCGGGTTTGAAAATACCGCTGCTCCTGTGATTACGGTCGGTCTTGCCTTACTCGCCTCGTATGCCTGCGGTACCCAAGCTGCCCCCAGCCTTGGTGTTACGGCCTATCAAGGCGGTGTTTACGGCACGGCTGTAGCCACCATGGGTATGCTCATGACCGCAGCCTTCATTTTGGCCATGGATACCTTCGGGCCCATTGTCGATAATGCCGGTGGTATTGTGGAAATGTCAGGAGCACCGGAAGATATTCGTCGCGGCACAGATGCCCTCGACGCTGCCGGTAACACCACCAAAGCCCTCACCAAAGGCTACGCTATCGGTTCGGCAGCCCTGGCTGCTTTCCTACTCTTCACCGCTTATCTCGATAAAATTGAGTTGATTCGACGGGCAAAAGGCCAATCAGCTGAGCTTATTGCCGCCTCTCATACCGTCGATCTGGGTAAGGTTGAAGTTTTTGTTGGCGCCATGATTGGAGCCATGTTGATCTTCCTTTTCAGTGCTCTGGCTATTCGTGCTGTCAGCCGCACGGCTGAAGAGATCATCAACGAAGTGCGTCGCCAATTCCACGAGATTCCGGGGATCATGGAAGGAACGACCAAACCTGATTATGCCCGTGCGGTCGACATCACCACACGCGGAGCCCTGCGAGCAATGATTCTTCCCGGTGTCCTAGCAGTGGCTGTCCCAGTACTCACTGGTGTACTTCTCGGTGCCGAAGCCGAAGCCGCTCTCCTGATGGTGGGCACCATCAGTGGTGTCATCCTCGCTACCGTCATGAATAATGGTGGTGGGGCTTGGGACAATGCGAAGAAGGAGATCGAAGCTGGAGGGTTGCGCGATGAAAATGGTGTGGTGCAAGGAAAAGGCAGCGAAGCACACAAGGCGTCGGTGGTAGGCGACACGGTTGGCGATCCTTTCAAGGATACCGCCGGCCCCTCCCTGCACGTGCTCATCAAGCTTCTGGCCACCATCACTTTGGTCTTAGCGCCACTCTTCATTTAAGGCAGATTCTCAACCATCCGGACATTTTCCGCTTGAATTCGGATATTCAAGGACTCCACTCTCTTAACAGGAGGTCTTCTCGTCCGAATTCTGGCGGAAACGGGTGTTGAAACAGTAAAAGATGGCAAGTAGGCAGGTTTCCTCTCTTTTTCCTGCCTACTTGCCATCTTCGGGGCTGAGGTAGCATCAAGGCAGGGACATCTTGCCCGAGTAGGAAAGAAGACAGAAGACGGGATACGGAAGAGAGAGACGAGGGGACGTGTTCAGG
>JAADFV010000026.1 GCA_013152695.1 Chloroflexota bacterium
TCGCTTTGAAGCCCTTAAGGCCCCGGTTTCGTAACGGCACAGACACGATCTGGCGCACTGTCTTGCGGGGATTTAAGGAAGAATAGGGATTCTGAAAAATGATTTGCGTGGTCTGAAAGAAAGTTTCATAATCAAATAAACGATCGCGAGGAACACTCGGTGCATCATCAAAGATCACCGCCTCCTCGCTTGTGACCTTAGCGTTAATGGGATGCCCTTTAAACAGGACCTGGCCGGCTGTGGGTTTGTAGAGACGCGTCAGCACCCTTCCGAAGGTGGTTTTGCCACATCCTGATTCCCCCACCAGTCCAACAGTTTCTCCGGCATAAATCTTGAGATCCACACCATCAACTGCCTTCACCCACTGATCCTTACGCTCTGTCAGGAGCTTGATCAGCCAGCTTTGGCGGATGGGAAAGTGCATTTTAATCCCTCGCGCTTCCACTAATGGTATCTCTGACAAGTGATCCTCCTCAAAGGTGGAGATAAGTACTGAGCTGGCAATGATAAAGGTTATAGGAGCAAACAGCGGACCAAACGGCCATCTGAGAATTTTTGTAGAGGAATGGTTTCACTCTCGGTGCAGGCAGGCATGACGCTTTCACAGCGAGGGGCAAAGGGGCAACCTTTGTGTAAGCTACTCAGATCGGGAGCCTGGCCCGGGATAGGCTCAATTCTCTCCCGTCGCGCGCCAATCTTGGGTAAACAGCGCAGGAGACCGCGAGTGTACGGGTGCTTCGGATTTTCGATGATTTGTGTGATGCTACCTTTTTCCATCAGTTGCCCGGCGTACAGAACGATCACATTATGACAAAACTCTGCGACCACGGCTAAGTCGTGTGTAACAAGAATGATCGTTGTGCCTTGCTCACGGTTAATTTTATCCAAGAGAGCCAATATCTGGGCCTGGATGGTGACATCGAGCGCAGTCGTTGGCTCATCGGCCAACAAAAGCTTGGGTTCACAAGCCAGGGCAATAGCTGTTAGGGCTCGTTGTTGCATACCGCCACTGAACTGGTGAGGATAGCGGCGGGCGTTTTGCGCCGGGTCAGGAATTCCAACCTCGGCCATCGCTTGCAGAACACGCTCCACTTCCCTACTTTTGCGTTTACGGTCATATACACGAGAGAGGATACCAGGGCCGGGAGGGATGATGTTGTGAACCCGTAGTGATTCACGAATCTGTTCGCCGACGACAAAAGCCGGATTGAGTGTGCTCATCGGGTCCTGGAAGATCATGGCAATGTCCTTGCCCCGAATTTGCCGCATTTCCCTCTCGGTTTTACGCCGCAGGTTGTGGCCCTGGAAACGGATCTCACCGGCAACAATCTGGCCTGGGTAAGGTACCAATCTTAGAATCGAGCGTAATGTGACACTCTTTCCCGAGCCGGATTCGCCGACAATACCCAGCTTTTCTCCTTCAAATACACGAAAACTAAGGTCATTGACCGCTCGTACCTGACCGTGTCGCAGGGGGAAGTCTGTGGTTAGACCTTCGACTTCTAGAAGAGGCGAAGCTTGGCTTGCTACAGGTCGTTCTGACATGGGACGATGTCTCCTACTCAATCTTCAAACGAGGGTCTAGGATATCACGCAGGCCTTCACCAAAGAGATTGATGCTCAGCACTAAGACCAGAATGGCCACACCGGGCAAGGTGGCGATCCACCACGATGTAATAAGGTAGTCCCTGCCATCGGCGATCATGGAGCCCCAGGCCGGGGTTGGGGGTTGAATCCCCAGGCCTAAAAAGCTCAAACTGGCCTCGGCGATGATCAGCGAGCCCATGCGCAACGTACCCAGGACCAAAATGGAGTGGATGATATTGGGCATGAGCTCACTGAGGATAATTGTGGGATTTGACTGACCCACAACTTTAGCAGCCTCGATGTATTCGGCTGTTTTTTCGGCGATAACTGCGCCGCGCGCCAGGCGAAAAAATTCAACCCAACTCTTGAGCGTCAGAGCCAGGAGCAAATTTGTAAAACCCGGACCCAAAAAAGCCATCATCCCGATCGCGAAAATAAGAAAGGGGAAGGCGAGAAGGATATCGGCAAAACGGGAGATTATCGCGTCCAGCCGGCCGCGGTAGTAACCGGCTATTGCCCCAAGCGCCGTGCCGACGATGGCAGAAATCCCCACAGCGAGGAGGCCGACCGACAACGAGATTCGTGCACCGTAGATGATACGCGACAACAGGTCTCTCCCTTGCACGTCGGTTCCCAGCAAGAATTCTGGATTTCCTCCTTCTTGCCAGACCGGTGGAAGTAATTGGTTGCGTAGTTTACCTCGGGTGGGGTCATGGGGGGCAATCTGGGGAGCGAAGATGGCCATGAGTACCACCAACAACATGAGTAAAGCACCCAGCGATGCCGATGGATGTCGGTAAAGTTCGCGTAGAAATTGGAGGGTGTTGCGTTTCCAAAGCCGAAATCGATATTTAAGGGGATACAAGCGCTGGGACAGGGTTATGACTTGAGCATCCATAGATGAATCCTGGCCTACGGAATAGGGTGAAGGGGCCGGTGACTTCGTTGATTACATCACTATCTTGGGATTGAGATAAGTGTAGAGAACATCGACAATTAGGTTCATGATTACAAAAACGAAAGCGTAAACCATTACGGCACCCTGCACCAGGGGGAAGTCGCGGGCGAAAATGGCCTGTACGACCAAACGCCCCAGACCCGGCCAGGCAAAAACCGTTTCCACGATCATATTCCCGCCCAAGAGGACGCCAATTTGCAGTCCGACAACGGTTACCGTAGGGATAAGAGCGTTACGCAAGGCATGCTTGATGATGACCTTTGTATAGGGCACGCCCTTAGCTCGTGCCAGAAGTACATAATCCTGTCGCAACACTTCCAACATGCTCGAACGCAGAATCCGGGCAACTGTGGCTGCTACGGCTGCACCCAGGCTTACTGAAGGTAAAACTAAATGTTTGAGACTGCTGACTAAGGCGGGCCAGTTGGAGGTGAGGATGCTATCCAACACATACAGCCCCGTGATTGATTGCAGTTTAATGTTATGATCCAAACGCCCGGAGACAGGGAGCCAGCGCAGAATTACAGAAAAGATGAGCATAAGGATAATGCCTAGCCAAAAGGGGGGCATCGAGATGCCCACGAAAGCCCCGGCCATGCTTAACCTGTCTATGGCAGAATTCTGTTTGATAGCGGAGATAATACCAATGGGCATGGCTACCGCCAGGCCAAAGAGCAGTGCTCCTAAAGCCAACTCGATTGTGGCAGGCAGTCGTTCGGCAATCAGTTTACTTACCGGTGCATGTTTGACAAAGGAATTACCCAGATCGCCACGGATAGCGTCAGCCAAAAAAATGTAGAGTTGGACGTATAAGGGCTTGTCCAGGTTGAATTCCCGCCGCAGGTTTTCTACTTCACCTGCCGATACAAAGCCGGTTTCCCCCATCATGATATCTACGGGATCACCCGGTGTCAGGCGCATAAAAAGAAAAACAATGATAGCCACGACAAACATGATGGGGACAACAGCCAGAACCCGCTCTAGGATTTTGATTGCTCTCATATCACGTACTCCTTTTGGCCAACCGCATAGCAGATGGCCGAGAAGCCAGCTTCCCCTGGTAACACCCAAACCTTCCGGTAAAGTCCCGGGGTGGCTGGCTTCTCAATCCAACTCGAATGTGAGCAAATGACGGCTATGCCAAGCTGTATCTAGACACGGCCGTCACTTGCGGAGGTGCTTTTAACGAGACAGCCAGACATCGTGCATGTTCAAGCGTCCATCGGCGCTGACACGCCAGTTTTGCACATTGGTTGTGCTCGCTTCGATGATATCCGGTAGAAACAGGAAGACTGCCGGTACCTCTTTGTAGACAATCTGCTGGGCTTCGTTGTAGATTTCGTGACGTTTTTCCACATCCGGCTCCACTTCACCTGCTTCGATCAGTTCATCGACACGAGGATTGCTGTAACCGGAGAAGTTGCCGCGCCCATTGCCGGTTCCTTCCACTCTGGTGTGCCATTTGGCTTCGAAATGCCCTACCGGATCAAAGGCTGAGTCGCCCCAGTCACCGACGTAGGCCGTGCGTTCGCCCTTCAGCATCAAAGGCTTGAGCACACTATAGTCTCCCCAGACACGGACAGAGGCATCGATGCCCAGGTCTTGCAACTGTCCGGCAATC
Source organism: Chloroflexota bacterium (assembly GCA_013152695.1). Next base: position 4,167 of record JAADFV010000026.1, read on the forward strand.
GCCTCGGCAATGGCCTTATTACTGGGACGTACATCGATGACAAAGGAGAATTTCTCGCCATCCTTATCCAGGAAGCCATCACCATCAGAGTCGGTCCAGCCCGCCTCGGCCAACAAAGCCAGAGCCTTATCGGCATCATAGCCATAAGGTTTCAGTGAATGATCGGCAAAATTGTTGTAGGGAGAGAGGGGGCCGGGGATAATGATGCCAAGGCCGCCTAGCACGGTATCGAGAATCGTCTGGGCGTCGATAGCGTAGTTCATGGCCAGACGCACACGAATGTCATCGAAAGGCGGTTTGTTGACATTCATTTCCATCCAGGCGGGTCGCGTACTGGGCCCGCTGACCACCTGAACAGTAGGATCGGTGGCAAGGACGGGGATCATGTGGGATGGTACTTCTTGGATGATGTTTACTTCGCCGGAACGCAGTGCCGCCACTCGTGTCGAAGGCTCGGGCAGCACTTTGAAAACGACGCCATCCAGTGGTGCCGGCGCTACAGGCGGCAGTTCGTCGGCGCCGCCATAATACTCATCGAAGCGTTCCAACACGATCTGATCGCCAAGAGAACCTTCGACAAACTTAAAGGGGCCTGCCCCTACTGGTGCCTGGTTGAATCCTTCGTTGCCCACTTCTTCGAAATAGTCTTTGGGGACGATTTGCTGGTGCACGAACATTTGCATGGCAACGGGCCAAGGCGCAGACAGATGGAAACGTACAGTGTAATCATCGACAACCTCTACACTCTGCAATGGCGAAATCAGGCCCTTGCGCGGAGAGGTATGGGGCTCGGGATAAGCAATACCATTTTCGGAAATGATACGATCAAAAGTAAACTTCACATCTTCGGCTGTCAGGTCTTCACCGTTGTGGAAGGTGACGCCTTGTTTAAGCACAAACTCCCACGTAGTATCATCGATCAATTCTGCCGATTTTGCTAACTCTAGCACTACCCGACCATCGGTGGTGCGGGTAACCAAGCCATCGAACATATTGCGAAGTACTGTTTCCGTGGTTCGGTCGCGGTAATCGGCGGGGTCGAGTGTTACGATTTCGTCAGCCAGACCAATGGCGATAATTCCTCCCTTTTGAGGGCCGCTTACGGGCGTAGCTGTAACTTCGACAATAGTCTGAACTTCCTTCTCGACCACGACTGTTTCTTTGACGACGACCGTTTCTTTGACGGTTTGGGGCGCAGCGCAAGCGCCCAGAGCCGTGATTAATAGCAGTAAAGCTACGAATAAAATAAACCGATTGGTTCGCATGTGAGCCTCCTTCACAATAAACGTGTAGACAGTGAGTGTGAGATGGGACAGACGGCAGTTGTAATTCCGGGAAGACACCCCTTCTTTGTCGTTCATGGCCTCCTTAAAGATGATGAGTGGATGTGGAAATAAGGGTGAGAAGCTATGCGCGTTGCAGGGCTTTCTCTGCGACGGCATCTGTCATCTGCAACTGCTGTAACTCACGTTTCATAACGCGCAAGGCGCGTTCGGGTTCCAGACGACCATAAAGGCCGCCCAGGATGCTGACTAGATAACTGGCGTCCAGCAAGACCTCCCCTTGGGGGCGCAGAATGTGCGGTTCATCTTCGTTATACTGTACGCCTTCGGCGATAAGGCGAAGGTCGTCTAAATACCCTGGTTCTTGATCGTGGCACTTGTGATAGATCGTGCCACCGATAAGCAACACAGTTGTGGATTGATTGAAAAAATTGACACCATACTGGAGGAAATAGGTGTCTGTTTCACGTACCGACCCCACATGTTTGGCCGTGGCCACAGATATGATTTCACGCGCCAGGAAGGAACGAACACTATTCTCTACCGGCCCGATAGCATTGGCATGTGGATTAGCGCTGATCCAGCTCAGATAGCGGTCGAGATTCACACGCAGTCGAGAGCCATCCCGTACCGTAAAGCGACCCAACTGGTCCTTGCCAGGCCGGTAGTGAGGGAATCTGGCAGAAATAAATTGGCTGAGTCGGTAACTGAGATCGCCGTTTTGAAACTGGGGCAGTTCTTTCAAATTTTCTGCATTATAACTCAAACCGAATTTGCCTTCCACTCGACGATAAGACAGGGGTGTATTGGGTGTTTTGAGAATAGTACGCTTTACTTTTTTACGCGCATCATCGCCAGGATAGAGGTAAAGAGGGTTGTCGAGAACCATCGAATAAAAATCTGTTGTTGCGCCACCAATATCCAGAGCGAGGATATTGCCCAGGCCTGGTTCGTTGCCGTAGCCGTGCGAGAGGAGTTGGATGCCTCGGAAACAGGCGCGAGGGGTGGGGATGAAGGGCGCATCCATATATTCTTCCACCACATCGAAGCCTTTGCCGCGAATGATGATCGTCTGAAATAGCTCGCGAATCGCCTCGTTGACTACTTCGATACGGAAGTCGTTGATTTCGGGCATTACATTGGGGGTGATGCGGTAGTCTACATTATTATCCCGACAAATACGTTCGATCTGGGCACGAACATCTCTATTGCCGGCATAGATGAAGGGCACACCGTAATCAGTGTAGGTGGCAAGATGTGCCGCTTCAGCGAGGAGACGGATGTTGTGAACTTGAGTTTCGCCATCGCCACCATAGTCGACCCCTCCCGTGATCAGGACGATCTCAGGGCCATCTTTCAGGAAGATATTTCGAGCTTGTTCCGGTGTTAGTCTGCCTTCATAGGTTCCCACCAACTTGGCTCCGGCCGTCAAAGCAGCTAATTCTGCGGCAAAACCACTCTCTGCTTTGCTCAGCGATACCGTGACCATTTTTAGGCCTCCCTTGGCACTGGAGCAAGGCAGTCGTATGTCGAATTGTTCCATGGCCGTACGTAAGGGCGTCCAATTATAAGTCGGTGCCCCACGGCTGTCTTGGAGACATTGTTCTAACACCCCCATACCGCTGGCCAAGCCGATACGAATATCATCTGGTGTGGTGGGTACGTAGGTGAGCTGGAAACTATCGTTGTTTGGATCGAAGATGCCCACTTTGGTGTATGTGCTGCCAAAATCTACAACAAGGACCTTACCGGTGATCTGCTTGCTGATCCCAACTTCCTGACGATATCGTTCTACGGCCTCGGCTGTGATGTCATCATCTTCAGCTTCGTCACTGATGAAGTTTTCGTCATCAGCATGGCTGATGTTTTTGTCGAAATACCAGGGAAAACGATTACGCACCAGGTCTACTCGCGCAAATTCGCTGTCAACGGCGATACCGTCCCACTCGTAGCAACGACACATACCATCGATCACATGGGTGCGGCAGGCTCCCACCAGTTCATAGCGGCGGTCGATAACGGTGATGTGGGGTGCCTGGAACAGCCCCACCTGCATAGCTAGATCGAGAGTATCGGGGCTGATCATGCCGCATTCACCGCTGGGATAGTTGGCTTCGTCAATGAGATCGAGCAACATGGTCTCAAAGTGGCGGTCGCCGTTAGCTTCGCTGGCGGGATGGGCCCACTCCCAGAAGTTTTCTACCGTGATCTGACCTTCGTACCCACCCAAGAGAGCTAGATGCAGTAAATTGTACATTACCGCCTGTTTGAGCTCTAGCTTACGCTCGATGATTTTGGCATCCGCCCAGATGTTAGGCACATCCCCTTTGGCGAAATCATAACACACTTGTTTGACGATTTCGCACGATTCGATAATGTCGTCGGCAGAAGCCTCATGGTGTGCCTCGGAATGTGTGACGACATGAAGGATGTGTGGTTCCATGTAAAGCTGGGTGTAAACGCCGAAGGCTAGATGTCCTTTTGCCTCATTGAGGTTGGGGGGAAAGCTGGGAAGTCCGCTACGACATTGGCGGATAACATGGAAATCGAAATGCTTTTCTAGGGGCTCGATTAGTTCGCAGGCTGCCTTCATTTTTGCGAGATCATCTAAGGCGCTGATCGAAGGTGGTAGTTCGAACATCTGCTGCATCACATAGTTTTTTACACCTAGCTTCTGAGCGATGATGGCCACCAACACATGGTCGGTTGTCTGCATATCGTCGGAAGCATAACGTAATCCCCACTGATGCGGGTCGTTGATCTCCACGGGCTTGCCCACTTTTACCCAGTAGCGGATGGTGTCGTAGTGTTCGTCGAAGCTATCGCGAATGGAGATAGGCCCACGGCCATCGACCTCGTTGTAGAAAAAGATCGGCACCGCCGCAAAGGCCATGTTCAGATGTTCCTCCCAAAGTTTGGCCAGCTCCACCAATTCATCGGTACCGGTGTAAATACGCGTGAGGGGGTAATTCCCCCGTTTGCTTGCTGCTTTTAAACGTTTCAGGTCGGCGATGGTGCGAATGGGGGCGCCACCTTGTCCCGCCAGATATTTACTGGGGTCTTCCTCTCCCCGGATAAACTTGGCAAGCAATTCTTGCGCAGTTTGGTCCGGCGCCAGGGAGACGATCTCGAAGGTGGCAGCTTCAGCCAGCTTCTCGATCGCCTTGATCGTGGGTTCGATGGTTCCGGCGGCAATACCGATATGGGCACGAATAATGGGGCGGTTTTCCCGTTCTTTCACCTGTTGGATGCGTTCCAGCAAATTGTCGGACCAGGGTTCCTCTTCCTCAGTAACGTGGCTGGTCGTGCGCCCGGAAGCAAATTCTTCCAGTTCTGCCATGCTGATATAGTCGTCGGCCACGAGGTCGAAGAAGCCCTGGAAGTGTTCTCGATCGGCAAACTCGATGCGGACATCGTCCAGATCATAGTTGCGTTCTTCTTCACGCCCGAAACGATCCTCTTCCAAGGGCAAACCGGTCATGGCTCTGACCACGTTGGCGGCAGGCCGGAGGCCACTAAAAGCATAACGGATGCCGCTATCCCTAGGATGTAATCCGTAGATCGTGGCTTTGTCGATGAATTCGCTGATGAGCTTGTCTACGTGCAGATCACCTAAGCGCATAGAGATACCAACGATTTCGGGGCGCGCTTCTCGCACCTTTCCGATCACTTCCTCGATAGGTACTGCCGGTCCAAGCTTGACCGCAACAAAACCTTCGCCCCGGTCTTGCATCCAGTCGGCAAAGTTCTCGACACCTAAGTTGTGAACGCACTTGCCGATGGCGCCTACCATGACCCGGCGTTTGTATTGTTGCTCAGATGAGACCGACTGATCGATCGATTGCGCAGAATTTGTTTGCTGCGGGATTTCATCACTCATAAAAGTGTACCTCTCGAATTATTGGTCACAAAGGAGATGACAGTGCTGCTCTCCAGGGAGGTGGTGAGGGAAAAGATTCTCTGATCTTCGTGTTTAGTCAAACAATAGTAAATCGCCAAAGCGATAGGCGGCATCTACATCACGAAGAGCTTGCATGGTTTCATCCGGGCGCAAATGCGACAACATAACCAATAGAGCGTTGGCCATAGCCGTCATGCCCGAGAGGGGCAGAGTATGGGCGACCCCTTCTGTAGGTGTAATAAAGATGTAATCGGCGCGCGTAGCCAGGGGAGATACCGGACTGTCTGTGATGGCAATGCACCGCGCTCCCCGCTTTTT
>JAADFV010000027.1:0-9621 GCA_013152695.1 Chloroflexota bacterium
GCAAGAAGCAGGGGGCAAGGAGTAAGGGGGGCAAGGGTAGTGAGGTTGGTGTGGAAGGGGGGAGGGAAATGGGATACGGAAGACGGGAGACGGAAGAGAGTTTTGAAGGGTTAGGCGCTTAGAGCGCCGGTGCTGTGAAAAGTATAGAGGCGCACCCTTGCGCTTATCCCTAAGGGAAGAGGAGAGAGTGTAAGGCGAGGACGCTTTTGGCCCCGGTTTACAGGTTTTACTGGTTTCCCGGTTTACCTCTCTATCTACCTCCTGGTCTCCTGGTCTTGCCTTTTTAGTTCTGGTTTATCCAGATTAGGGGTCGAAGAGGGAGTGCCAGCTGTAGCCCTCACTCACTCAAGTCGAGTTCTTGCAGCCGGGGAATAGCGGCCTGGGCCTGAGTTAAGGGAATAAAGAGTGTGCGCGGGGGTTGAGATTGCCAGTGGGGTGAGAGAGATGTTTGCAACCATCGCCGGGTCGTGCGTAAAGGAATGGCATAAGCACGTGAGACATCAAACATGTACAAGCACCAGTCGGCCTGCGAGTGGTGCATTTGTGGTAGCCAGGAAAATCCCGGCGGTGCTTTCTCCAAAGCAGAGATGACCTGTATCCTGATTGTTTGCTCTGTTCCGGTTTGATTACGAAAACGCCACACGAAATCAACCCCTTTCTTTTGATAAATGAGCTCTTTTCCCACATAGTGAAGTTCGATGTGGCTGGGGTGCTCTTGCAGGAAGTGGGCAATCGAATATAGCGGTAGAGAAGGAGCTGCAGCCCTGTTTCTTTGCTGCCGGCAGATCTGGGGTGTTGACACCACTTCTTTCTGCACACACCATGCCAATCTACCAAAACGATCATAACAGACAAGAGCGGCAGGCATGCCGGCGACAAGCGTTCGGAAAGACCCACCCTTATTGGGATGGAACAGGACATTTATGGGGGGAGGCAGGTCGATCTCTGGCGGAATATCAAAATAATCTCGCCGTACCCCTGCAACAAACCCCCTCTTCATATCCCACAACCGGCTCTGTACTGGCACAGATACCATCTCGCTGCGCCCGACTGCGCGCACATATCCGCCTTCGAGCAAAATCAGGCCTTGTTCCACCCCTCCTTGCGATTGCAGCAATGTGCAATTGATCATAGCCAACAATGACATAAGCACAGTCCTTGGGCAGGGAATATGTCTCGGACTTACCCCTGTATTGTAGCGAACAAGGTGTATTGCCGCAATGAGGATGGAATCGTCGCCACCGACATTTGTGGGCTCGGTCTGGTCGCGGCCGCGGCAAAATCTTCGCCTTTTCTCCTTGTCAAGGCGTCGGCGAGACCGTATAATGAGCCAACCGACCTTCCTTCTCCCGACAACATTCTCTGTAATCACCCAAAGGACGATACTATGAGCGAACGCATAGGCTTCATCGGCATTGGCATCATGGGACGCGGCATGGCGCACAACCTTCTCAAGGCAGGCTTTCCTCTCACCGTGTGGAACCGGACGCCGCAAAAAACAGTGCCTTTGGCAGAGGCAGGAGCAACGGTTGCCGATTCTCCCGCCGCGCTTGCTGCGGCTAGTGACATCATCTTCATTTGCGTCAGCGATACTCCCGACGTCGAAGCAGTCCTCTTTGCGGCTAACGGAGTTAGTGAGGGTGCGAAAGAGGGCAGCCTGGTCATCGACTGCAGCACTATCAGTCCTACTGCTACCCAGCAGTTTGCCCAACGTCTGAAAGAAAAAGGGGTTTCGATGTTAGATGCCCCCATTAGTGGTGGCAGCGAGGGCGCAGCCAAGGGCACTCTTTCGATCATGGTGGGCGGTGACAGTGCTGATTTCGCTCGTGCCTTGCCCGCTTTACAAGCCGTCGGCAAGCAAATTACCCATGTGGGGCCCACCGGTGCCGGCCAAACCGTAAAATTGATGAATCAGATCTTGGTTGTAGGCCACGCCCTGGCCATGAGCGAGGCCTTTATGTTCGCCCAGGCCAGTGGTGTCGATTTAGGCAAGGCGCTGGAGGCGGTCAAGGCGGGCGCAGCCGGTAGTTGGATGCTGAGTTTCCGCGGTCCGCAGATTTTACAGCGCGACTGGCGGCCGGGCTTTACCATCGATCTTCAGCAAAAAGATCTGCGCCTTGTCCTGGAAGCGGCGGATGATGTAGGCGCACCTATTCTGGGGACATCTCTCGTTTTTCAGATGTACCGGACTTTACAAGCCCAAGGACTTGGGCACGAGGGCAATCACGCCCTGATCAAAGCATTGGAGAATCTCGCCGGTTATGAGGTTGTTCCCAGGTCATAGCTACATTCTTACCGTTTGTGTGACTGTCCCTTCCTCCGCTAGAATGTGGCTATGACATTCCTTCCCCTGCTCTTTATCGTTCTCGGCTTTTTACTCTTGCTCCTTGTCCTGGAAGGACTACTTCGCTATCGTGCCCAGCACCGCCAGCGCCCCTGGAATACTCACCCCCTTCCTGAACCCGACCTTGAGGCCCGCCGTATTGTTGTTCTGGGTGATTCCCTTGCTTATGGCTACGGCCTCGAAGCAATGCAAGCCTGGCCAGCTCTTCTCGAGCAACAATTGCGGGAGGAGCATCTGCAAGAACGATGGCAGGTAATCAACGCCAGTGTTTCCGGCCATACTGTGGCCGACGCTTATATTCGCTTTGCCGAGCATGTGAGCGCCTTTCGTCCTCACGTCGTACTCATTGCCTTTGGTATCAACGACTGTCGGCGCGTATGGCGCATGAATGATGCCCGGCGCATGAAAATCTTCAACCGTCATGAAATGTCGTGGTGGGGAAAAAGCTACCTTGCCCGAGGCATTGTCAACCGCTTACGTCCTATCCCTCGTGCCACCGTTGTTAACGAGACTGCCTTGGCACCGGAACCCCGTATTGTTCCCCACCAGTTTCAACAGATCCTAAGCTGGTTGGCACAACAGTGTCGTAAACAGGGCGCTCTACCAGCCTTACTCACCCTCCCTCCCATCGAACCTCACCCTGATTACTACCATAGACGAGAGTTCGCGCACTGGCAGGAATATAACGACTACATACGAGCCACTGCGCGAGCTCAAACTGTACCCTTCATCGAAATCAGCCATCCCTTTACTGCCGATACTCCCTGGCTGGCCGACGGTGTCCATTTATCGGTCTCAGGTCAACAAGAAGTAGCAAAACGCGTTTATGCTGCCTTGCAGCATCCTCCTTTAGCCTCTGCTCTCCACATTCCCGTACGAAACTCCAATGCCGAAATGGCCCCCTCGTTGGTTTGAAATCAGTGATCGCGATGTTCTCGACGCCATCGCTCGTGTGCCCCGACATCGTTTTGTTCCGCCCCAGTACCGCGACCATGCCTACGAAGACCGTCCTCTGCCCATCGGTTGGGGTCAGACTATCTCCCAGCCCTTTATCGTGGCCCTGATGACTGAGCTCCTGGAGCTGACGCCAGAGGCAAAAGTGCTGGAAGTCGGCACCGGTTGTGGCTACCAAACCGCGATTTTAGCCGAACTGGCCAAGGATGTGTACTCGATTGAAGTGATTCCCGAGCTTTCTGAGCGGGCTGCGGCTACGCTGGCCGAGCTAGGGTATGACAACATTCACCTCCGCGTGGGAGATGGCTGGGAAGGCTGGCCCGAAGAGGCGCCTTTCGACGGCATTATCGTCACCGCCGCTGCCCCGTTCTGGCCTCCGGCCCTGGTCGAGCAGCTGGCTGAAGGCGGAAATATCGTCATCCCCATCGGCCCGGCCGGCGGGGAGCAAATTCTATGGCAGGGAACCAAGATCGGCGGGGATTTGATCAAACGCCGTATCGGCCCTGTTCGCTTCGTACCCCTGGTAAGCAAGGAATAATGGTCAACGGCCAATAGTTAGCGGGCTGGTTCTTGCTGAGATCGATAGTACTTATTCCCTGAATTGCCTGGCAGGGGCTCTCCCCCCACATACTCCCAATAATGACAAGAATTTTAATCATCGGACATAAAGGCCAGCTGGGACAGGCCATCATGGCTACTACCAGCGAGCATGAACTCCTCGGTATCGACTTACCCGAGCACGACATCACCGATCCTACCGACATTATTCCTGCGATCAGGGCCCTACACCCAGACGCCGTGATCAATCCCGCTGCATTCACCAATGTCGATGCTGCTGAAGCCGATCCCGAATTGGCGTATCGGGTCAATGCCCATGGTGCCGGCCATGTTGCCCGCGCCTGCCGGCAGCTTGGCATTCCCATGATTCAGATTTCTACCAACGAAGTCTTCGATGGCGAGGCCTCACAGCCGTACGACGAATGGGATCAGACTCATGCCCTCAGTACCTATGCCCGTTCCAAGCTGGCAGGCGAAAGGGCTGTACGCTTCTTTCACGATGATGTGCGCATTGTGCGTATCGCCTGGCTTTTTGCGCCTGGAGGCAACAATTTCCCACGCAAAATCGTGGCCGCAGCCGATAAGCACGGTGCCTTACGCGTCGTCGACGATGAATTTGGTAATCCCACGTATGCGCCTGACCTGGCCCCGGCCCTGATTGCCTTACTCGATCAGGACGCGCCTCCGGGCATCTATCACATCACCAACAACGGCGTCTGTAGCCGCTACGAATTTGCACGGGAAGTCCTGCGGCAGACAGGACGGGGTCATATTCCTCTCACCCCCATTTCCCATACGGAATGGCCTCGCCCCAGCCAGCCGCCTTTGCGAGCGGTGCTGGCCAATCGTGCCGCGGCGACGTTGGGCATTCAGCTCCGCCCCTGGCAAGAGGCGGTAGCAGCCTGGGCGCAGTCACAGTCTCTCGCCTAAATGTGGCCTGTCTCGTAAATAGGGCACAGATTGGTATCAATGTAGATCCGCAGCACAGGAGACCAGTAAACCAGGCCAGTTGTGGGTGAAGCCGCCCCCTCCCGGTTTTCCGGTTTTACAGGTTTTCTGGGTTACAGATGGTCTGTGCGCAGATTATTTTCATTATGATGGGCGTACGCCGTCGGTCTCAACCCTATCTACAGAATCCTATCTACAAAATCCGGGCTAACTCACATAGCTCCATGAACCACTCCTCTTTAGGGCGTTCATAGGGCCAGTCCATTTTGGCCATGGCGTCGCTGATATCTTGATTGACGATTCGTTTTCCCCACAGGCCGATACATTGATAATAGCCCTGCCCTGTATCCTCCATTTTTTCCAGACACTCGATAGCAGCGACGGCAAAGCGACCAGCGAGGATACGGTCGAAGGGAGATGGAGCACCACCCCGCTGTGTGTGTCCCAGCACCACTGAGCGGACATCAAACAGGTCGCCTCCTTCTTCTTCGAAAATCCGTTGCACCATGGTGTGGTCATACGCAGCCGAGGCATTCTCACTTTGAATGAGGATAGACAGCCGCTTTCCCCGCTCAAAACCGCGACGGAAAACAGCGACATCGTCGGCAAGTTGTTGCAGGGTGATCCCTTCCTCTGGCAGGTACATTTGCTCGGCACCGCTGGCTAAGGCGGCCATCACCGCCAGGTATCCAGAATGGTAACCAGCTACCTCCACGACAAATGCTCGTTTATTGGCTCCCGCCGTATCCTTGATCTTGTCAATGGCGGAGACGATGTTGTTGAGAGCAGTGTCGGTACCGATTGAAAAATCAGTATTGGGAACGGTATTGGAAATCGAGGCAGGGATGATAATGATGGGGATTCGCAGGTCGGGATAATCTTCCTGGTGGTCTTTGATTAAGGCTACATTTCGATACGCGTCTAAGCCACCTACGATTGCCATGGCCGAGACATCATGTTGGCGAAGCACATCTGCCAGTGTCTGCAACTCTTCCTCTTGCATCACATGTCTACCGGCGCCTAACTCCGAGCCTCCTCGCGCTGCCCAGCCGCTCACATCCATCCAAGATAAGGCACGGACATTGTTGGCCAGCACGCCGCTGAAGCCAAACTGTCCTCCCAGAACCTTGTAACCCCGATTGAGAGCGATACGTGTTAACACCCGTACACATGCGTTCATGCCGGGCGCATCATGTCCTGCCGTGAGCACCATCAGATTTCCACGTGAGTTTCCCGGATCAGGTGCAGCCTGGGTGAGAATCTTGAAGAGTTTGAGCTGATCTTGAAAACTATGGCCGCGCAGTTCCAGAGCAGTTTCATAATCACCTTCATCGATTCGTTCCCCCACACTCTGGCTTTTGCTAACCATTTCTGCCAGGGGTGTACTTCGCACAGTGTTGTTGACGATGCCCAGCATGCGCGGGGCCTCATCTGCCCCCACACTGATCAAGTTGTCGACAGCTGCGGCGCCAAGACGAGTGGCCAAAATGCGATCGAAGGCGCTTGGTGATCCTCCTCGTTGTACATGCCCGAGAACAGTGACACGCGTCTCAACCCCCAGGCGGTTCATGAGGATATCCTTGATCGTGCTAGCATCCAGGGGCAAACCGTCGGGATGGCGAGCTCCTTCTGCCACGATGATGATGGCATGCTGGCGCCCCGCCTCGCGGCCCCGTTTCAGTGAAGCCACCATTTCACGATGCCAGCGTGGTTTCAGCTCCTCTTCGGGTACGATAACCCAATGGCTGCCGGCTGCAAGACCGCCTGCCAGGGCCAGATAGCCGCAATGGCGCCCCATTACTTCCATGACAAAGGTACGTTGATGGGCTGACGCCGTACTAGCCAACTGATCGGCGGCGGTAACAATGCGATGGAGGGCGGTGTCGGCACCAATGGACATATCGCTGCCATAAGTGTCATTATCGATGGAGCCGGGTAAACCTACCACGGCCAGCTGTGGTGTTTCTTCTCCTTCTAGACTGATTTGTCCTAAAGCAGCGGCTTCTTTGAGCAACTCCGGCCATTCTTCGGCAAGAATACGGGCACCGGTCAAGGAGCCATCGCCCCCGATGACTACCAAGCCATCAATGCCCAGGCGAAAAAGATTAATGGCTGCCCGCCGCCGGCCCTCGCGTTGGCGGAATTCCTTACAGCGCGCTGTACCTAAAAAGGTGCCTCCCCGCTGTAAAATGCCACCTACCGACCACCATTCCAAGGCTTCGATAGCATCGTCGCCATCGACTGCTCCCTGCCAGCCGTTATGGATGCCAAATACTTTCAATCCCCGATGTAAACCCATACGCACGGCAGCACGCACCGCCGCGTTCATACCGGGAGCGTCGCCACCACTGGTCATTACAGCAATCGAATGTACTTTGGACATAGTCGTTCCTAATGCAAAAAGAAGGTATAATGGTACTACTTTACCGCATTTTAACGCAGACGCCAACCCCAAGCGCAGTGTTTGCCAAAATAAGGCGGCCAGGAGGAATCGACAGTTGATACTGAAGTAAGAGTGGTATCAGGTACAGAGTGGCCAGTGTGGGTGTGGAGGATGAGGCTGGGCTATCTGGAGGGCGTAGGATGCCAAAAACGCGGACAAAAGGAATAACAGTCAATACCCGGCTGCCTTTGTCCGCGTCTTAAATATTGAATTATCTATGATGTTCTCTTTGTTGGAAGCACTCAGCTCTGTGATTGCTTTTGCAGCTGTTCGAATTGCGCTACCATTTCTTCGACTGTGAGGGTACCGGGATTATAGCCCAGGGACCGGGCTCTTTGCGCCAACTGCGTAATCGGCGGCGGCGCCAGAAAAGTCTTGCTGAGAACATCCGCCTGGGTAAACACCTCGGCGGTTGGGCCATCTGCCATGATCTGGCCCTGCCCCATGGCAATAACCCGTCGTGCATACTGGGCAACAATAGGCATGTCATGAGTAATAATGATGATGGTATGGCCCAATTCTGCATTCAGACGCTGTAAAAAGTCCATGATTTCGAAGGATTGTTTGGCATCCTGGCCTGTCGTGGGTTCATCGACAATGATCACTTGCGGCCGTAAGGCGAGGATTGAGGCGATGGCCACTCGTTGCCGTAGTCCTTTCGAGAGGAAGAATGGGTGTTCAGTAAAATAAGCGGGGTCTAAGCCGACAACAGCGGCAGCTTCGGCCACGCGTTCTTTCACTTCTGCTTCTGGTAACTCGATGTTGCGCGGGCCATAGGCGATTTCGTCCCAGCAATTGCTGTTAAAAAGCTGATGGTCAGGGTTTTGAAAAACATAGCCCACCCGCTTGACCATCTGTACGATGGCGGACTGTTTGGAGTTGAGGCCATCGACAATAACATCGCCCTTGGTTGGCTTGTAGAGACCGTTGAGGCACTTGGAGAGGGTGGTTTTGCCCGAACCATTTTGCCCGATCAGGGCAATGAATTCACCCCGTTCGACGATCAGGTTGATGTTTTTAAGGGCATGCGTTCCATCGGGATAAATGAAATCTAAGTCGTTAACTTGGATAAATATCTGATCAGCCATGTCGTACCTTGCATATCATGCGATTAAAGGGTGGCAGAGGAGTTGTGAAGTGTGAGCAGTTGTTCATAAGCCTGCTCTACGGTTAAGGGCATCACGCCGTTATAGTGTCCGCGTAGCATCAGTTCGTGGAAAAAGCGCATGGAGCCAGGGGGATGGACACCTTTTTCCAGGAGAAAGGCCATTTGTTGGAAGAAGGCTTGGGTCTCATCGGCGAGAACCAATTCACTATCAGCCAACAAGATCATGCGATCGGCGAGAGGGATCAGGTTTTCTAGGCTGTGTTCAATGATGATAATGGTGTTGTTCTGTTCTTTTTTAAGTTTGGCCAGTACCTCAAAGATGCGCATGCGGCTAACTGGATCGAGCATCGAGGTAGGTTCATCGAGAATGAGAATTTTGGGGGTCATGGCCAGGACTGCCGCCAGGGCAACGCGTTGCTTCTGGCCACCGGATATTTCATACGGCGGTTTTTCGAGGAGGGGGGTCAAATCCGTCAAGGCAGTCACCCATTCCAAGCGTTCTCTAATTTCAGGAATGCTCAGACCGATGTTCTCCATCCCGAACACCAGTTCATCCTCGACCGTCATCGAGGTAAATTGCGCCTCAGGGTCTGAGAATACGACGCCCACCAGTTTTTGTAACTCCCCCTTGGCATAATCTTCCACTTCCTTACCAAACACATTGACTACGCCTTTTTTGATGCCGTTGTATTGACCGGGAATGAGTCCGTCCATGGAATAGGCTAATGATGTTTTACCGGAGCCATTAGGCCCGATGATCCCCACAAAGGAACCTTGTTCGATAGTGAGATTGATTTGTTTGAGGGCGGGACGGTCGCTGTTGATATATTGCCAGCTATAGTCTTTAATTTCAATCACAGAAGTCATGGTATTTTTCCTTTATAAAAGGGCAGTTCGCAAGGTGTTAATGATCCAGGAATCCTCAATGCCAAAGGCGCCAAAGCCATAACGGAAAACAAGTAAGGCGATAAACAAGGCGGCGATAAGAAAGGTGAAAAACATGTCATACCATTTGAAGGAATAATGGGTGAGGATATAGTCGGCTCTTTTTATTTTGCTGGCTTCGCCGGTGAAGGCGTAGCCGCGAGCAACAAGAGCGTTGGTAAACTCTTCGGAGCGGCGTAAAGAGAGGGCGAAGAGAGGGATCATGTACATGACATATTTGCGAATCTTATAGGGAATGGACTTTCCCGTAGGATCGAAACCGCGTGCTTGTTCGGCCTGGCGTACGATTTGAAAATCTTCCAGCACCATACCGGCGGCCCG
>JAADFV010000027.1:9695-16819 GCA_013152695.1 Chloroflexota bacterium
GAGGTGGTGAGGAAGAAGACCATGGTGGTGATCATGGGTAAAATACGAAAATAAACAATAATGGCATCGCGGATGCGTTCCCAATAGATGTTGATGCCAGCAATACGCGTGATTAGTTGGTATTCGGGGTGAACGCCGCCCAAGACGGTGTAGGAAATCAGGATGATCGAGCCCATGGAAATTGCTACCGGTGCATAAATGCGCAAGGTTTTCATATCGACCTTACTGACCCACATGAGTAGCAGTGTTACCACCATAATGCCGATATTCCAATCCGGCGCAGTCACGAAAAGGGGAAAGAGGCTAACGATAAGTAAAAAGAAAAGCTTTACGAATGGATGAATGGCATAAATCGGAGATTCTTCGGGAACATAACCAAGTAGTGTTTTGTTCATAGCAAAAATGCACCTAAACAGATACTGTGGAGGCGTCTTACCTCCACAGCGGGATGTCAGGATGAGTATGTAGTGGGGGGTTGTAAGGAATGTTTGCACCCCAGCACATCAAGGTGTTAGGGGATGTCTGGAGCCCCAAAAGCGGGGCTCCAGAGAAGAATTATGGGAATGTTTGCGATATCCTCAGGCCCACCATTGTTTGACAAAGGCGGTGGAGCGAATGACAACGCCGGAAAGCGCTTTGAGGAGAATGAAGTTGAAGACGATGCCAGCGACGACGTTGCCCCCGAACCAACCCCAGATGAAGAGGGGGAGCGAGTCGGCAGTGAGGAGACCAAAGCCCTTGAGCACGACCAGGGGCGAGTAGAGGGCGCCAAAGGCACTGGAGACGATCATGGCCAGGAGGAGGATGCCATAGTCTCGCTTCGAGCGCATGCGCGGGTCTAATTTATAATGGCGGAAGGCCCACGCCGGCAGGAATGCCTGCACAAAGTTAGCGGGGATATAGGCTAAGGAAACATAAAAAGGTGTTCCGGCAATGGCATTAGAGAAGAAGGGGAAGATGATGCCGGCAAGGATACCCCAAGCCCCGAACCAAATTGCTCCCACCTGCTGCACGGCAATACCCGTCCAGAAAAAGTTAACACCGAAGCCGAGAGGGAAGCTAATACTCCCAAAGGCGCCTACCACAAAGCCGATACCGATGAGTAAGGCCAGGATAACAATGTGGATAACGCCGACTGAACGCCGTTCTCCTTCCTGTACGGTCCAGATTTCTTCGGCTGTGAGGTCTTTCGATACACTAGTGCTCATTTTAATACTCCGAAATTGAGAATGAGTAAATGAATAAAAATAAACGATGCGGAGTCAGAAAACGTAGCGATAGGTGTGATAGTCGTTTTATAGGCAGACCTCCTTTTTATAAAAAAGGCCGACAATGCCCCCTTCGAAAAGGTGGCACCATCGAGACAATTATGAAGACTTAAAGAGCTAGGACATCGTAAGTATACATGAAAGGACTCTTTCTTACAAAAGTAACGATTGCACACATAAAAACTCCCCTTTGGGCTTGTTTTTGTGCAAAGGGGAGTTTGTCTGCGTGTGTTTTTAGCTGTTTTTCTATCGCAACACTGAAGCTAATCGTTGTCAGCGACCGATCCAGGGCAAGAATAGGGTGGGGGCTTCTAACTCAGTGACTTCGACCGCGGCGCTCACACTTACGCTTTCATAGCCGGCCCAATTCACGGCACGTACCTGATAGACATAAGAGCCGGTTTGCTGGGGAGTGCGGTCGAAGTATGTTGTGGCCGTTCCTGGCACGGTGGGGTAGGGCCCAAACTCTGTCATGAGTGTCAATGTTTCCGGATCACTACGCTCGATGACATAGCCCACAATATCTGCTTCTGCAGGCGGCTCCCAGCGCAAGATCACACCACCGGCTTCGTTGCTGGCAGTAAGGTTCTGTGGGGGCGAAGGTGGCACCTCGCAGGCGTCACCAATGCCGTTTCGATTCACATCTACCTGGTCAACATTGGCTAGGTAGGGGCAATTATCGATGGCGTTGCTGACACCATCTTCATCACTATCCGGACAACCGTCATCGATGATTCCATTACCGTCACTGTCCTCACCATTGCACATCTCGTAGGTTGTGTCCAATTCTTCGGGTATGGGATCGAGGTGGGGCTCTTCTGTTTGCTCGAGGGTGAAGGTGGTGGCGGCGGCAGCAGATTTCGGGCAAGGAGGATTATCGGCTTTTTGTAGCCACCATGTCGCGTAACTATTGCGCGGGTTAAGACATTTTGTCTTCAAAGGAAGATACGGCCAATCAGCGCGACCCCGCAGCGTAGTGTATTGGTTGTCATCGTTGATGTCTGCTTTGACACTGGACTCGATCTTGCCGTTGCAGTTCCAGTCAATACCGTTAAGTTTTGGGAAGGGGCCGTATTCCGTTTTCTTTGTCTGGTAGTTATAACGTTGAACGACCCGATCGCCGGTCGTGTAAACGCGGTAGCGGGGAGTGGGCTTCTTGCAGTAGTAGATGATGACTGGTTTGCCGGGGCCTACCTGAGGATAAGCCGCCAGAGCTTTGGCAAAGGCGCTGGTCGAACGTTCATCCAGACTATTTTCATTAAGGCTGGGTAGAGCTACCTCAGAATACCCGAATTTCACTACGATCCTACTTCCATTCCAGTACAGGGGGTAGGATTGGGCGTAGTTCATCATGCCAAAGTAATTGGGCTTGTAATTGGTATTGATCCATGCAGTTTTATACCAGATGTAGTCTTTGTTGCGTTGCTGTTGGCCTTTGCCTGTTGTGCCGCCGTGTCCGAGGCCGACCGTATGTCCCAGTTCATGCATAAAGTTGTAACCAAACCGGGAACCCGTAGCACGTACAATGGTCAGATTGCTTCCGCTGTCGGCAAAAGAACGACATTCTGTCTTGCCCTGTTTATTCTTACCACAATGGCTGGTGGAAAGAGCATAATGGAATGTCCAGGCTCGATAAGGACTGCTATATTGATCCCGTGCCTGAGTGGCGGTGTAGGCGTCTGCTCGAAGAGGAATCTGGCTGCCTCCGCCCATCTGTCCTGTGTCCACATGCAGGGCGATGCCATGTCTCCGGTACTCGTTGATCGTCTGCTGGATGTAGGGCATGATCGGAGCAACGCCGGCATTCCAATCTATTTCCACAAAGACATCGGGCCGGCAGGGATTGGCTCCCATACCGGGGAGATCGAGCACAGTGCCGTCACTGAAGGGCTGGCCCAGTAGTTCCCAACCATCGAGGATTTCGTCGCTATCACTATCAGGATTGTTGGGATTAGTACAGAGAATGGATTCCCACAGGTCGGAGATCATATCCTTGTCTTTGTCGGGGCCGATGTTGTCGACGAGAATCCATTTTATGGGGGTACTGGCGCGCAGATTCTGGACATCGGTGGCAATAGCGCGGTAGTCAATCCTGACGCCGTGGTTTGGGGCTTTGAAGGTATAGGTGCAGGTATCGCTTTTACAGGTGGCGACCACCGCACCGCGTACGATGATATCGATGCTGCGTATGCCTTTATCGTCGCTGGCCGTGGCGGTGATGGTGATGGTGGCGCCAGCAGGTGGATTTTGTGGCTGGTGTTGGACGGAGATGCGTGGGGCGCTGCCTCGAAATGCGCCGGGCTTGGCCATGGCCATGACTCCCCCTGATTCGGACCAGTAGAGAGTGCCAAAATCGTCTACCAGGGCGCGCGGGTTGTTCAGGCCGGTGGTGAGAACCAGGGCATCACCACCACCGCGAGGCATATACATGAGTGCATTACTCGAGGGATCGAGTTCGAGCCAGTAGATGTAGTTGTCATCCACGGTCATACCGCTGATGGACACATCAGGCGGTGTGCTGTACAGTACCACCAGAGGAGCGGTACCAGCTTTGTTCCAAACGACGATGTCATGCTCTGAAGCGGCATAGACGTCTTGGGGAAAACTGCTGAAGTGGCTCACTATATCGATACTGTGGAATGCGCCCGCGACAAGACTGGTACGAGAGAGCGTCGAACCATTGTTTTTCGATGTACGGTGGATACGACCATAGATTTTTTGGTTTACATAAGTAGTATCGGTCCAATAAAGATAGCTGTAACTCGCAGTCATGGCGTCGACCGGCCCCATACCACTGCCAAAGGTGACGAGACCGTCGATGTTCTTGCTGCTGATATTTTGCTTATTCAAGGAGAGGGCGTCACCCCAATACACATACGGATAGTTCGCCTCGATGCCACGCGAGTCGGCCACATTCTTGGCACTGGCCATAATGGTGGGCGTTGGTGCCTGAGTCGATGGATCTATGGCCACGATGTGATTGCCGACCCATTCCCGGAAGAAGACATCTCCAAAATCGTATACCAGATCGGCAGGGCTGGCAGATGTGCTCGAGTAAACGGTCGTGGGCCCATAGACGTTACCGCCATACTCATTGCGATAGATGCCGCCAGGGATACCCACGTTGGTGTCCCGTTGCTCGCTCCAATACACTGTATTACCATTGACAGCGATGTCGAATGGTTGGCTATGGACGCTCGAGCTGAAGAGGTAGGGTCGGGGCTGGTTGGTATTTTCGACAGTTAGTTGGTACTTATAAGTAGTAAAGTTGCTGGCAACGCTGTTGACACGTAGGCGGTAGCGGCCGGTTTGCGCGGCCGTGAAGCTTATTTTTTCCGGGGATGCACCTACGTTTGCCGACCTGGCTATTCTTTTTTGGCCCGGATCGTAGAGCTCTAGATCGTAATCTGAGGGAGATCCTACAAGTTCAATCTCGAATGCTTCCCCTTTTACGACCTGGAACTGATACCAGTCATCGTCGGTGGGCGGACAGAGATAAGCAACAGAGATGTGCGTCATGTAGCTGGCGCGGTCAAAGGTATCATTGTATTCGAAAGGATCGTGGGGACAAGAGAGGGTGGCTGTTGGCGTAGGGGTGACTGTAGGCGTCAGGGTGGGCGTGGGTGTTGGTGTAGGGGTGGCGCTGAGTAGCAGCCTTACGTTATAGCCTTGGCTGCTGGAAGCGCCAAGGGGCGAATAGACCCGTGCCCGATAGTCACCGGCGATGTGAGCAGTCCAAAAGATCTGCTCGCCGGTGGTACCCGACTGATGGCCGTCGACGAGTAATTGATTGCTGGGGCTGTAGAGCTGGAGATCGTAATCGGCGGGGAGATTGAGCAGTTGTACCGTGATCTGCTGGCCGACAATAGCAGGGAATTTGAACCAATCCTCATCACCAGCCGGACAAAGGTAGGCTGTGTAGAGGTTACCGGGATAGATTTCGTTGGCGTTGTTGAAGTCATCGCCAGCGTAATCGCCCGGACAGGCAGCTTCGGTGGGAGTAGCTGTGGGAGTGCGTGTTACAGTGGGTGTGGGGGTTGCCGTCGGTGTCTGGGTGGGGGGTGTTTCCTGGTGAAGACGCAAAGTGTAGGGATTGATGAGCTCGCCCTCGGTACCAAAAACCAAAGCGTAGTAAGGGCCGCCAATGTTGGCTGTGTAGACAATTTGCTCCGGTTCGACTCCCTCGTTATACGAGCCGGTGAGGAAGTTTTGTTCAGGTCCGTACAGTTCCAGGTTTGCGTTGAGCTCCATATCGAAAAGATCGAGGATGATCTCCTGGCCCGGGCTGGCGTAGAAGGCGAAGTAATCGAGATCGTCTGAGTTGCAGATGTAAGCATAGATGTCGACATCGGCGTCAATGTTTGTCGCCTGCTCGAAGCCATCGTTAGGTTCGTAGAGGTCGGGACAGTCAGGGGTAGGGGTGAAGGTAGGTGTTGGGGCAGCCGCCAGACGCACGCGCAGGGTGTAGAAGTTGGGTAGCTCATTCTCTGTACCCCACACCACCACATAATACGTCCCTGTCTCCTCGGCGGTGTAGACGATCTGCTCGTCCGCAGGGCCGGTATTGGCCGAACTGGTGATCAGGGTCTGCGCCGGGCTGTAGAGGTCGATGTTGCTGTCCATTTCCAGGCCGTAAAGGTCGATGATGACCTGCTGGCCTGCGTTTAGGGGAAAGCTGAAATAGTCGAGATCGTCCGAATTACAAATATTGCCGTAGATTTCTACGTCGAAGGGGATGGGAGTGGCCTCGTCGAACCAGTTATTGGGTTCCTGGGGATCATCGGGACAATCACCCTGCTGGACGGGCTGCATTTGCGGCGCCGCCCACACCTGCATCGGCCGGCTTATCGTGGACGTGGATGCTGCAAACAAGATAACGGAAAGCAGCATAGGGATGAGAATTATGGTGCGAAGGAATTTGGAAATCACAATACGACTCCTTGAGGTGAAGGCCAGTGTATTTACACGAGCGGAATGTTTAGCGCCATAGCAGGTACCGTTACCCCCGGCGCAGGCGTTGTATCCATTGTCGGTGGAGAATCTCGCCTTGCTCGTCCAGGATCAGGGGCAGACGTCGGCCTTGCACCCGCAGAGTCTGCCAGGGTGCATTCACCAGGATAGGATGCCAGATGAAAAGCGTTCGACCGCGATGACGGCGGCCGGGCTTCAGCGCCGAGCGGGGGATTTTCTCTGGGCGCAAGGTTAGCCACGGACTGATCGTGTAGATGTGTAGATAATCGGTCATCTCATCCACCTCCAGACGGGCCACATAGCAGTGTCCGTAGATGATCATGGCAGCGGCGAAGGCCAGCCCCAGCAGGGTCACGCCCGCGCCCCAGGCCAGGCGCAGGGGCAGAGGGGCGAGTACGCCGCCATCGGCGGGGTTCAGGCCATAGCTTTGGGCCAGGTGGATGCCTGCGTACAGGGTCACCACGGCGACGATCAGCGCCGCGGCCATCATGGCACGTACTTTTAATAGTTGTCGTCCGGCGTCGAAGACGGGTACGGTTTGTTGCATGTCAGTCAGTTTGAGAGGCGAACCGGGTACGGATCTGCAAATCCTGTATATCAACCTGGAGATTCTTCACAGGATGTGACCTCTTGATGAGCAATGCTTCGGCGAATATCCAATCTTTTCGATGCATCTTGGCTACTAAAACCCGTTCAGAATGACAATTCAAAAAAGTGTCCGGTAGAGAAATCGGGAAAAGCGAAAGCTTCATGAACTCAATCTTGTGAGAGAATTGCAGGCAGATAGACCCGCCAGTGCGACTGACCGCCCGTCCCGGCCACCCAGTCTGGGTAAGCCGAGCGACCATCACTGGTCACCGGCCATATCTCCACGGGATTCTGCAA
>JAADFV010000028.1 GCA_013152695.1 Chloroflexota bacterium
TGATTACGGGCTGGATATGTTAGCCAGCATGGCACCTGATGCCCATGTTGTGGGCATTTTGGGAGAAATGACCCTGTTGCGTTATTTTCAGCGTACCGCCGGTATTCGCCCCGATGTGCGTACCATAGCCGCCGATGACGATAGTGAACGCCTGGCAGCCATCATCGCCAGTGTGACGACTGGCCATGCCACCTACACCACCCGTCCTCTTGCGACTTTACCCGCAACCATGCAGCTAGATGCCAGCGGGCCCCTGGTGCAGGTACACACTCTCGACCAGCCCTACCCTGCCCAACCCTCTCCCCAGAGTATCGATCAGCCACTAACACCGGCCGTAACCCTGCATAGCTGGCAGATTGAAAAACGCACCCCTCGTAGTGGTGCCAGCATACGCCTGACCTTGCAGTGGTTTGTACAAGAGCCGCCCCCGGCCGACTTCAAAGTCTCTGCCAGGCTCCTCACCCCTCAGGGCGAATTGCTGGTACAAAAAGATGACTATCCTGTACACAACAGCTATCCGCCCCGCTATTGGCGAGCCAATGACATCGTTATCGATAGCTACGATTTACCCCTCCCCGACGTGGTTCCATCGCCTTTAACGCTACTGATCATTCTTTATGATCCCCGCGATGGCTCAGAAATCGCCCGCTGGCAACAACCTGATATCTAGTCCCCCTCACCTTCTCCATTTACTCCCCTTCACTCCCCTTTCCGTGCCATGATCGACCTTTCCTCCATCCATATCATCCTCCACCATGACGACCCTGATGGCGGTCTCGCCGCATTGGTGCTGCGCCGCGCCATCCAGGAGAAGAACGGACACATCATCCCTCTGACTCACGCCGACTATCATAGCCGTGTAGCCAACAGTCTGCACGAAATCAGTGTCCTCAACCCTGCCATCTACACGGTGGATGTCCGCTTGTTTCCTGGCATTCCCGGTATGGACCATCACGACTCATCCCAGGCCTGGTTCGACCCAAGTTGCCACATCCTCGATCTCAAGGCGCCCTCCTGCTTCAGCCTGATGCTCGATATGCTAGATCAGCGCCCAAATTGGCCCGCAGAAATCGTGCAGTATGTAGATTGGATGGATTCAGGAGGTTATCCTAATCCAGAACTGGCTGTGGGGCTTGAGAACCTGGGACAGCAGTTTTTAGCGGTGTACAGCATGCTTCCCAACGAATGGGTGCTGGCCGAGCTCTGGCAGCGGCCGGATGCCGAAGCTTTTGTGCGGGCTCATGAGGATGTCTTGGAGCAGGCACGTGAGTGGCAAGCCATTGTGCGCGAAGATATGAAACGCCACAGCCGCGTCGAAGGCCGTGTCGTGGTGTGGGATAGCTCAAAGCTGGAACAACAGCAGCGTCCTTATCGCGGCGGCATGAATCCCTTCCTTCTCTGCGCCCTTTTCCCGGAAGCCGATTATACCATCCGCATTCGCAGCGATGGCCACATGATTATCGGCCATAATCCCTGGGCACAGCCTACGGCCCATATCGGCGCCCTGTGTGAAACCCTGGAAGACCCCATAAGCCATGAAAAAGGCGGGGGCAAAGCCCAAGTCGGTGGAGCACCGGCCACACCCGAAACCCTGCGACAAGCTATTCGGGCCTTGAATGAAGAGAATTAGTGCTGCCTATTCTTGTTTAATGGGTTTCTCGTTTATCCGTTTTTACCATAAAATGGGGGGCGTAAGCTGAGCCAGCTTACACCTCCCGCTATCTGAAAAATATGATGAAAATAAGCGCTATGCCGCGAAGCAAACAATCAGCATCGCCGCTGATCATGATTCATGACTGCCAGCAATCTCAATGGCTGCGGTTCGATCACCCCCTCGAAGTCCTCACTGCAAGCAGGCACGATGAGGTCATGCCCCTCTTGGCACGGGTGGAAAATGCTGTGCGCCAGCAGGGGCATTATGCGGCCGGCTTTATCAGCTACGAGGCGGCACCGGCCTTCGATCCCGCCCTTCGCACCCACTCTCCCCGCGCCGGTTTGCCTCTTGCCTGGTTCGCCCTCCTCGCTGCCCCCGAGGTTGTTTCCGAACTTCCTTCCTTGCAACCACATGCCTTTCAGATAGGACCGTGGCAGCCCTCTGAATCCCTTGCCCGCTACACAGACAACATTGCCCGTATCAAAAATTATATCGCGCAGGGCGACACCTATCAGGTGAACTACACCTTTCGTCTACGCTCCCCCTTTAAGGGTGATCCCTGGCAATTCTTTTTGG
This sequence comes from Chloroflexota bacterium, assembly GCA_013152695.1. Next base: position 2,231 of record JAADFV010000028.1, read on the forward strand.
CTCTGGAGCAAGCACAGCCCGGCGGCTACACCGCCTACATCGATGGGGGAGACTTTGCCATCTGCTCAGCCTCCCCGGAACTCTTCTTTGCCCTGAACGGCCACCAGCTACGTTCCAAACCCATGAAAGGCACGGCCAAACGCGGCCGTAGTTGGCAAGAGGATGAAGAGCAGAGAGAATGGCTGCAAAATTCAGAAAAAAATCGGGCAGAAAATGTCATGATCGTGGATATGGTCCGTAACGATATGGGACGGGTAGCCGAGATCGGGAGCGTGCAGGTACCCAAGCTCTTTGAGGTAGAACGCTATCCCACCCTTCTGCAGATGACTTCGACCGTGGTTGCCCAAACCCGGGGTTCCCTACCGGAGATTTTCGCAGCCTTGTTCCCCTGCGCCTCGATCACGGGGGCGCCCAAAGTTCGAACCATGCAGTTGATCGCCGAACTGGAAGCAACGCCGCGTGGCGTGTACACCGGTACGATCGGTTTCCTTGCTCCTCAAAAAGAGCAAGGTTCTTTACGGGCCCAATTCAATGTTGCTATCCGTACCGTTTTGGTCGAAAAGCGGCAGGGATGGGCAGAGTATGGGGTGGGAGGAGGCATTGTTTGGGATTCGCAAGCAGCAGAAGAATACGAAGAGTGCCGGATCAAAGCACAGGTGCTCACCCGGCGAAACCCAACCTTTTCGCTGCTGGAATCGCTGCGTTGGGAGCCGGAGCAAGGTTTCTGGCTGTTGGAACGGCATCTGCAGCGCCTACAACAGAGTGCCGCCTATTTTGGCATACCCCTACAACTTCATGAAATCCGCCAGCACTTAGCCCATTTCGCCTTGACCCTGCCCCCACAGGCCCATAAAGTGCGTCTTCTCGTCTCGGCGAAGGGCAAACCCACCCTCGAGGCCGCTCCCTTGTCAGTGATGGCGACAAATCGCCGCCTGGGACTGGCACGCCATCCTGTAGATAGTTCTGATCCCTTCCTATTTCATAAAACCGACCGGCGTGCAGTTTACGAAAAAGCCCTGAAAGAACGACCTGACTGCGATGATGTGCTTTTGTACAACGAACGTGGTGAAATTACGGAATCATGTATCGCTAATGTGGTTGTGAAATTTGAAGGAAAATGGTATACGCCAGCGCTTTCTAGCGGTCTATTGCCCGGCACCTTACGGGCAGAACTACTGGCGCGAGGTCTCATCATCGAGAAAGTGATTCGTATCGAAGATTTGGCTCGGGCCCAGGAGATATTTCTCATCAATTCGGTACGGGGATGGATGCCTGTAGTTTGGGTCGATCTTCTCCAGCCTGAGTTAGCGTAATACCAGCAAAAGGCCTTACGATACACTTGTCATGGCAAGGGCATGGCATCAGGCCCCGGCAGGAGAGTCGTCGATGGCTGTGCGTACGTGTCGCACCAGGTGCAGGTAGGCGGGATCAGTAAAGAGTTCTTCGTCACGAGGATGGGGGAGGGGAATGGGAATGTCGCACTTGAGCCGGCCCGGCCGTTGGCTCAACACGAGCACGCGGTCGGCCAGATACACTGCCTCATGGATGTTGTGTGTGACCATGAGAATCGTTTGCTGGCGCATGTTGTGAATACGGAGGAGCTCACGGTTGAGACGTTCTCGTGTCAAAGCATCGAGGGCGCCGAAAGGCTCGTCGAGGAGAAGGAGGTCGGGATCGTGAGCGAGGGTGCGGGCAATGGCCGCGCGTTGTTGCATACCCCCCGATAGCTGGTGGGGATAATGATGAGCAAAACCCTCGAGCGCCACCAGTTCGATCAGTTCGTGGGCAATCTGGTAGCGTTGCTCTCGCCCTACCCCTGCCAGTTCCAGGGGTAAAGCGATGTTATCCAAAACCGTACGCCATGGCATCAGATTGATATTTTGAAAAACGATACCGATGCGCGGACTGGGTTTGCTTAAGCGCTGGCCGTCCAGGAAGATATCGCCACTGCTGGCGGGTAGCAAGCCCGCGATCAAGCGTAGCAAGGTGGATTTCCCACCGCCACTGGGTCCGACGATACAAACGAATTCTCCCCGCTGGACATCGAAGGAAATGTCGTACAGGGCATGAAGGGGGTCTGCAGGTTCGCCGTAGGCTTTGTTCAGATGATTCAGGCTGAGAAGGGGTGTCATCGAATGTCAGCAGCTTGAACAAATTGGTTGGTCCAAATCCCACTGGTATCCACGAGGGTGTCGACCAAACCGGCGTCTTTGAGAAAGGCAGCAGTACTGACCCAAATGTCGGGGTGAGTCACACCCAATGTCTGTCCCGACGGAGGCGCCCAAAAAGGAAGAGAAGCGTCAAAAATGGCACGGTTTGTCTCACGAGCCTGGGCCGCTTCGGGTACATACTTGAGGCTAATCGCAAAGGCATCATCAGGATCTTCCAACGTATCGCGGATGCCACGCAGCAGTGCCCTTGTCATCCCCAGAACACGCTCGGGGTGTTCCTGGATCACGGTTTCGTTGGTGACCAGGCCGTTGGAAGGAATTTTGAGGTAATCATCGACATAAATGATATTCACCGCTTCACCGGCCATTTGGAATTGCACAGGGCCGTTGGCCGCGTAATCGATGGCCGCATCTACCACGCCTTCTCGCAGGGATGCAGCCTGTGTAAAGCCGATACTCTGTAAGTCGATCTGGTCTTCGGGGAGATCTGCGGCATAGACGAGTGCTTTCCAGGCGATGTAACTGGCCCCAAACAGCCCCGGAATGCCCACCTTTTTTCCAATCAGGTCTTTGGGAGCCAGAATACCGCTTTCGGCAGGAGCAAAAACAACGACCGGAAATTTTTGATACCAGGTCATCACGTAGGAGACAGGCAAGCCCTGAGCCCGACCTAAGATGACCTGCTCGCCGCTGGCAACGATAAATTCACGTTCGTTGACGCCCACCAGCTTGAGAAAATCGGTTTCGAATCCATATTCGAGAGAAACATCGAGGTTTTCTTCGGCAAAATATCCTTTTTCGATGGCCACATACCAGGGAGCAAATTGCACACTGGGGATAAAGCCAACCCCAACCTGAACGGGGATAGGTTCGGGAGGTGGTGGAGTGGCAGTCGAGGCCGTAGGCGCGGGAACAGCACATCCTGCCAAGAGGAGAACAGAAAAAAGAATGAGAATAGCAGTAAAGAATCGTTTCATGATAAGCACCTTCGTAGGGAATAGAAGTTTGATCGAGATGAAAAGGGCGGATGAATACTCAGGTAGCGCGCTTCCAGGCGAGAAGGCGGTATTCGAGCAAGGAAACAAGGCCATAAAGGCCTAATGAGATCACGACAAGGGTAAACAAAGCGACAAAAAGCAATGGGGTATCGAGCAAGCCGCGGGAGAGATTGATCAGAAAACCCAAACCCCGATTGGCGCCGACAAATTCACCGATAATGGCGCCGATGACGGAAAGGGTAGTGCCAACTTTGAGTCCGCCCAAGAGTACGGGTAAAGCAGCAGGGACTTCGAGTTTGGTGAATATCTGCCAACGGCTGGCTTGCAACGAACGCATCAAAGCCATCAGTTCGGGCTCCACAGAGCGTAGCCCAACGATGGTATTGACCAGGGCAGGAAAAAAGAGGGTGAGAGCGCAGATCAGGACGGTGCGCAAAAGGCTGGCTTGGATCCAAATCACGAGTAAAGGCGCGACAGCAATGATGGGAAAAGACTGTAGACCGACTATGTAAGGGGAGAGAATTTGATTGAGCGTGGGTGATTTTGCCAAAAGATAACCCAACACGGTAGCGAAAGTCATCCCCAGAACCAAACCACCGAGAATTTCAGTAAGACTGGCCAGCGTATGATGCCACAAAGTGCCATCGCCTATCATGATTTGAAACTTGAACCATACATCGCTGGGTCGCGGGAGGATGAAGGGAGGATAGTCTTGCCACTGAACGAGGGCCTCCCACAGCGCCAGAAAGATGACGAGGGTGAGGGGTGCCAACAGTATTCTCATCAAGCGAAGTCGGTCAGAGGTTCGCAGCGTGGGTTTGATGGAGATAGAAGCATCCATGGAATGGGTCGGGGAGAGGGAGTGGGGCAGGAAATAAAAAAAGCGATCAGGTCGTGCCTGATCGCCGCGTAACAAACTGGCAACCCGCGAGGGATGCCTGGCATGGACACGACCTTCTCTCATCCGGACTATACCGTCGGCTTCGGATTTGCACCGAATCTGCTGACACCTTTTCGATAAAAGGCCGCTCGCGGGCTGAGCGCCTGAGCCAAAGGCCCAAAAACGCTTTACCGCCGGTCGGGAATTATGTCACCTTGATGTAAGGACACTCAACGTGCACTTACCGGTGAGCATTCACCCTGCCCTGAAGGTCGGGAGGTAAGTTATAAAGTTAGGGTAGGTGGCATTATAGCAGAAAAGGATGGAGTTGAAAAATCATTTGCGAAAAGTGTCCGCAAACTCCCAATTAGCCAATCACTTTCCCAAGAATAGAGGTCCTTTTTTGTTTCGAATGATCATGAAGTCATCAAGGGCCATTGTTGCGAAGCTTCATCAGGAAGTAGAGAAAACGCACCAAGACAGCAAAGATGGCGAGGATGACCAGGGCCAGAATCCAAAAGGCGGGCTGCCGCATTAAGCTTTTCAGTCGTGACGAGGAGCCCTGCTCGATGCTGGTTGTGGCTTCCACCTCAGTGCCGGGAGAAGGGGTTCCGACCACTACGGTGGGAATGGCAGCGATAGGAGGGCCGGTAGGTTCGAGGAAGGGCGTGGGGGTTGCCGTTGCCGTGGCTAAAGGTGTGGCTGTGGCTGGCATCGGGGTTGGGGTAGCGGTGACCATACGATTCGACGGAATGGGCGTTGCAGTTGGCGGTCCGGCTTGACTGCTGCTTTGTCCTGGGCAAAGTACCAGGGAAACATCATCCAAATACATGGCTGCACGACCGAATCCGCCCTGATTACGGACATTGAAATAGACGATGAGGGTCTTACCGAGATAGCGGGTCAGATCGAAACTCTCGGAGTACCATTGCTGATCGTTGCGATTGACCCGCCAAAGAATAGCCAGAGTGCGACCGGTTTTGCCGTCGAGAAGGACGAGTTCTTGATAATCATCTTCTTCGCCATCAGAAATGGTATAATGCCAGAATTGCAGCCAGGCTGTTTTATACCCCTTTTTGGGGAGGGTCACACGCTGACGGACGGAAGAGTAGGCATTGTAATTAGGTTGGTTGGGATTAGCATTACCGAGAAGAATGGAACGCAGACCGCTATGTGCATTAAGCCCAGAATACCCCCCCTTGAGCAGCGTGTTACCAAAAATCCAGCCTTTCCCACCTTCGAAACTGGTATTGACGAGACATTCTTTGCAATTTTCATTGGGGCCGGGTGGTAAAGGTGTATAAGTAGGTGTCGCCGTCGGGGGAGGGCCGGGGGTAGCTGTGGGCGTGTTGGTAACGACGATCAGGGTAGGTGTGGCCGAAGGTGTGGGGATGGGCGTGTTGGTGACGACCATCGGTGTAAAAGTGGCTGTAACAACAACGGGTGTAGGCGTCGGGGTAGCCGTGACAATTATCGGTGTTGGTGTTGGTGTGGCCGTGACGACGATAGGTGTAGGAGTCGGTGTGGCCGTGACAACAATAGGGGTAGGCGTGGCCGTAACGACAGCAGGTGTGGGGGTTGCCGTAACGACATTAGGAGTAAAGGTGGGTGTAGCCGTGACAACATTGGGCGTGGGTGTGGGAGTATTGGTCACGACAATGGGAGTAGGGGTATCGGTCGGAGGGGACGGTGAAGTGGGTGTGGCCGTAGGCAATGGTGTGGGTGTCGGTGTATCGCCCGGTGTAGGTGTTGGTGTATCGGTCGCAGTGGGCGCAGGCGTGGGGGTATCTCCTGCCGTACACGAGCTGCACATCATCCACGTACATGGCTGTAATCCCACCAGCCCCATCGTTAAATACATTGATGTAGATTTGGATGTCCTGCCCCAGGAACTCGCTGAGATCGAAACTGAGTTCCTGCCAGGCAGCCCCATCACTCACGGCACTCCAGATCTGCCGTAAGGAGGTAGAACCGTCTGCATTCAACACCCTGATTTCCTGACGATCATTGTTGTCGTGGGGCTGACTCAAAGGATAGATGTAAAGCCGTAAGCGTAATTCATCGCCGGCAGGAACAGAAACCGGCTGGCGCATGGAGGAAAAACTATAAAGATTACTGCCGCTGACAATGCCTAAGCGGGCGCTGCGACTAGCACTGTAAGCCTGAGCGCTGGAATAAACCCCCTTGACCGCGGTATTACCAAAAATCCAGCCGCCATTGGATTCCATATCGCTGTTGACCAGAATATTCGTACAGGTAGGAGCCACTGCCTGAGCAGAAGGAGTAAGAAAACCCCAACTCAGCCAGATGAGCGTCCAGCCGATGATGAAAGATGCAAATAATCGCGCCCAAGAGTGACGAACCATGATTGGAGCCTTGAGGGTGTGGGGAACGTGGCAACCTTTAGCTCCAAGTTTACAATAAAATAGGAATAGAGGCAACCCCCTCGCTTGCTCTCTTCTCTATGAGGAAGGATCTGGAGGCGCGGGTTGATCACTTTGGCCGATCGTTTCCTCAATCAATGTCTGGATATCGGAGAGGCTGTGAAAGGTCCACCGCTCTCCGCTCTGAATATGTTCGATTTCGCCGTGAAAACTTTGCTCGGCCGAGTCTTCCCAACGTAGCCTGATGAGAAATGAGGCAACATGAAGTTGAGGGGAGGTGACGGCATTCATAGTGTTCACCTGTCTTTGGGCAGGATAAGTTTCTTCCCCCTTATACCGCAAAGCTGGCTACAAACTGGCTACATGATGCCAACCCCCTCATTTCAGCTATGGTCCCCGGGGATGAACCATAATTGTTGCCGTACAGCTTTCTGATCCCAACCGAGGGACTCAGCTCGTGCCCTGACTGCCTGGTTATATTTCTGAGCTTGAGCATCCTCACCGGCCTGGTGATACAACTCAGCCAGGATGAGCAAAGCCCATATCTCATAGTATGGCGCCTCGATTTTCTGGGCTAGACTCAGGGCTGCTTGAGCAGTGGCGACCGCTTGAGAGGCATCCTGTCGCTGGGTTGCCGCCAACGTGGCCAGTGCCTCTACTTGCCCAAGTTGGTAACCGATGGTACGACAGATATCGAGTGCTTTTGGCAACAATCGCCCTGCTTTTTCAGTCTCTGCCAAACCCAAATGTGCTTGCGCCGCAAAAATCAGGGCCGCGGCCTCTCCCCGTTTGCTACCGGTAGTCCGTTGCAACTGTAAGGATGTCTCATGACAACGCAATGCTTCGCCATAGTTCCCACGCAGGGCATACAGGCGACCGAGATTATTCAAGGCATAGGACTCAGCCGGCTGCGAGGCAATTTCTCGGGCCAGATTCAGAGAGGCTTGCAGATGGGCCTCGGCTTCTTCGAGACGCTGCATCTGCATGCACATAATCCCCATGTCGGTCAGATCCCAGGCCATCCGATTACGATCTTCCACAACCTGGTGACAGCGGTATGCCCTTTGGTGCTGGCTCAAGGCTTGGTCGTATTGCGCCAGGTGATAGTAGACATAACCAGTAAACTGAGCGATTCGTCCCTGTGTTTCTGGATCGCTATCGCCACTGATAACGGCCGCTGCTGCCTGCAAAGCCTGGAGTGCAGGACGGGGTTGGCCGAGAAAATAATAGGCAAATCCCTGTTGCGCATAGAGTCGAGAATGGAGAGAAGGTGCATCGATCTGTTTCGCCAGGTCCAGCCCCTCTACAACCAGCTTCAGGGCTTCGTGGTAATGTCCATCCAAATTCAAATAACGGACACGGGCAGCCAGGACCTGTAAACGCAACTCGGCATCTTGTGTAACAGAGGCCAATTCTAGCAGGGTGGTGAGATCACGATCGCGCTCGGTGAGGCGACCTTGCAAATAATACATCTGCGCTCGTGCAATAAGAATACGGCAATACTGGTGGCGACAATGCTGCTGGTGGCATTCCGGATCCATTTGTGCCAAAAGATCGAGCATCCGCTGATAGTAGGATTCGGCAGCATCCCAGGCATAAAGGGCGGCGACACGCTGTGCTGCCTGCCCGTAGTAGGTCAGTGCCTTTTCCGCATCACCCCCCACATCAAAGTGTTGAGCAATGGCATCCACCGCCACATCCCGGCGGCGGGCGAGGGCCAAACCTGCCCGACGGTGCAACCATTGCTGTCGCGGGGTGCTCATGCGGTCCAAGACAACGCGACGGGTGAGATCATGGATAAACTGGTAACGGTTGTGTTTGTAGGTGAGTAACTGTCGCCCTACCAATTCATCGAGCCCATCCATCGTTTCTAATTCCGTCCTACCGGCAGTTTCCTGCACAGCATCGAAGGTAAAATCATCTTGAAGGATAGCTCCCGCTTCCAAAATCTGCATGGCCGTAGGAGAGAGCATGACGAGCCGTGAAGCGATCACCTGAGCGACGCTCTCGGGGAGGGGCCATTCGCTTTCGGTAAGGGGAAGTTGTTGCTGGTTGCGTTCGAGAAGGGCACGGGCAATTTCCAGCAAGAAAAAGGGGTTACCTCCCGTGGTCGTACGCAAGAGTTGGGCCTGCTCCTTCTTGACAAGGCGAATTCCGGCATACCGCAAGAGCTGGGCAATAGCCGCGGGCGATAATCCTGCCAAAGAGAGCATACGGATAGAGGCATGGCGGGCAAGTGAGCGTGCCAGTGTCTGCAAGGCCGCTCCCTCTTGGGGACGGTAGGTGAGGAGAGTAAGAACGGGCACATGGCGCAGATGTTGTCCCCAGTAGCTCAGCCAGGCAAGGGTGGCGCTATCAGCCCAGTGCATATCGTCTAGACAAAGCAAGAGCGGGCGATCACTGGCCAGGGCGTTCAGGACCTGACTCAATGCCTCGAAGAGTGGAAGTTGAGCCTGTCGCTCTTGTCGTCGCCTTGGTGAGGGCAACTGGGGATAATGGCTATGCAACTCGGGCAGCAATTGGCTTAATTCGGCCAGCCAAACAGGGGCCACGGTTGCCATGGCAGGGAGGTCAAGGGCACCACGTAGGGCTTGAGTGATAGCCTGGTAGGGAAGAGGATGGCGACTTGGCGAAGATGCCCCATAAAGCACGGTCGCACGTGAGGAGACGGTTGCCGCGAATTCTTGCAGTAAACGCGACTTACCGATCCCGGCCTCGCCGCTAATAAAGAAAATATGCCCCTGGCCTCTCGTCACCGTTTCGGTCAGGGCATGATTTAGCTCCTGCATAAGCGCATCCCGTTCAATCTGCGGTACCTGCAAACTCGGTAAGGTGCTCCATTCCGCGACTGGAACCACGGCCGTCGACCGCACCTGCAAAATAGCGTCATAGGCGGCACGAGTGCTCGGGGAGGGATTGACACCCAGTTCTCGCTCTAAAGCGGTCACACATATCTCGTACTGTCGTAAGGCAGCGCTACGAGCACCTGTCGCTGCATAAAGCTGCATGAGACGTACATGGATGGTCTCGGCAAGAGGGTCCAACTCTAAATAGCGTTGACAATAGGCGATCGCAGTTTCGGGTTGTGTTGTCTGCGTCTCTTTGATCAAGCGTGCCAGCAAGTCAAGGTAAGCTCTTTCCCAGCGTTGATATTCTTGCAATGCCCATAGTTCGTATTCGGGGGTCGCGGGCAAATCTGCACCCTGGAGAAAGGATCCTCGATAAAGCTGCTCGGCCTTCACCCAATCCTCTGGTGAGCCCTCCTGCAATTGGGTAAAGGCGACGGTATCTACCCAAACGTCGTCACGTAATCCCAGCAGATTCCCCTCGCTCCAGATGATGTCAGCTTCCGGTAGGGCCCGGCGCAAATGTGTGAGCAGATGGGAGAGGGCGCGCCGTACCTTTTTATCATGGACATCAGGCCAAAAAAGTAAGCCAATTTGAGTACGCGTAAGAGCGGTCTTATCCACGGCAAGGCGATAGAGTAAAGCCCGCGCCTGGCGGCGAGGAATTGGCCAAAGTACACCATCATAATAGATTTGTGGGAACCCGAGCAGGTGAATGTGCAGCGCGGCCATGAAGGGTACCCTTGTCTCGTGCAGTGCAGTGATTCCAGTTGGCTGATTCTCGGTCAAGGTGAAAATGACCAATCTGTCGCTCTGAGCGAAACAAAGAGCCTTGAATTGATAAAGGCAAAATTCTTCATTTCACTTAGAGTGGTATCGATCAGACCATACCTTGTAGATTGCCAAGTCTGCGATATTAGTTAGCAGAACATGACACTTCGAATTTTACTCTGATGTGAGCACAGGAGCAAGGGGTGGGGTAGGAGGCGAAAATGATTACAGAGTGATGAGGTGGCAGCGGTTGTCACGAGGTGTTGCTTGCACTACAATAGCATGACCAGCATCGTCCAGTTCGATACCTTAAGCCTGCTTTATGCGCCCTCGGAGGTGATCATGTCAACAGCGAAGAAACATGAAACACAGGTAATTGCCTTGGCCATCCTGTTGTTGTTCTTCCTCCAGCTCCTGGCCGATTTCATTGAGCATATTTATGTTTTTGGTTTACTCGGCACCAGTATTCCTCCCGAAATCGCGGCGGTACTATTTCTCCTGGCTCCGGCTCTATTGCTTTTACGAAGGCGACGCTTGCCACCAGTGACGCTGTCAATTCTGACGGCTCTCATCATCATTGCGCGGCTGCTCGAACCACTTCTGGATACGCCTGGACGCATGCTGCTTTCCGGCCTGGGTGTGGCCGCGTTTTTATTACTGCTACCCACTTTGCTGCAATATCAGGGCAAGAAAGACCCAGAAGAGACGATGAAAGTCTGGGGAGAGAGTGCCTTCCTTGCTTTATTCGCCTCAGTTTGTCTACGAACCTTGGGCTCAGGATTGGATTTTTCGACTGTGGGTTGGGGGCAGATCATTGGTTGGGTCTTAGCTATCATTGCGAGCATAGCGTGGTTTCGACAAGGGAATTCTGCTCCAACAGCAACATCCTCACCCAGCAATCCTTCTGCACAATGGCGCTGGGGAAGAATGCTTCTCCTAAGCCTGGGGCTCACATCGGTGTTGCTCTTATTCTATTTTGTCTTTTCTGCCCCCCATGTCCTTGCCCGTTGGACAGGAGCTGACTACCGCTGGATACTTGGGGTGTTGGTAGTTGCCTGGTTGCTGGGAGCCTGGCTGGCTGAGAAAAACTGGCTCACGACTTCGCATACCCACCTGTTCCTGCTCAATCTCCTCCTTGTATTGGCTCTCGCGGCGACTGCCCGCCTTCATCAAGTCGACTTCCCACCCTCTCCCGAGGCTTACCCGCTCCTCGCCCCTGCACCTGGTTGGTGGACACAAATCCCTCTTGTACTTGCCCTCCTGCTTTCACCCCTTCTTTTTCTAGATTTCGCCCTGTTTACCAGTGATCTGGCCGCCGCCCGACCACCTACACGCACGCTGGGACTCATCTTCACAATTTCCTCCCTGTATTTCGTCGTTATGATCTTCGCCCACGTGTTTACAACCGTCTATGATTACATTCCGCTGGTTGGTCCCTGGTTTCGCGATCAATTTTGGCTGGTGCATTTGCTGGTAGGAATGGTTATCATCCTAGCATTGACCGCGGTCAGACCGCGGAGAATCACCCTTTCAAAAGCGACTTGGAGGATGGTCTCACTGCTGGGGATTGTGACCGTGGCAGGGGGAGTGTTTATCAATGCCTCTCCCACCCCTCCTTCATCTCTTCCCCACCAACTTCGTATTCAAACCTATAACATCCAGCAAGGCTACAGTGAAGATGGCCGCCGAAATTTCGCTGGACAACTGGCCTTACTCCAGGAAATCGACGCCGACATTATCGGCTTACAGGAATCAGATAATGCCCGTATTGCCGGCGGCAATGCAGACATAGTTCGCTACCTGAGCAACGCTCTTTCTCTCTATTCCTACTACGGCCCAAAAACAGTGACTGGCACTTTTGGTATTGCTTTACTTTCAAAATATCCTATCCACAACCCTAAAACTTATTTTCTTTATAGTGAGGGCGAGCAGGTAGCTGTAATCTCAGCAGAAATTCGTATAGGAGATCAACTTCTGCATGTTTTTGTCACCCACTTGGGTAATGGGGGCCCCCTCATCCAGCAACAACAGTTTCTGCAGTTGGTACAGGATGAGGATCATGTCATCGCCATGGGGGACTTTAATTTTTGCCCCAATGAGGAACAATACCGGCTGACAACCCGCTTTTTGCAAGATACCTGGACGCGCAAGTGGCCGGATTGGCAAGATGACCGCGGTCAGCGACCTGTTGACAAAATCGATCACATCTGGGTCTCGCCCGATCTCACCGTACTCGATGCCCAGTTCATCGACAGCCCCGCCTCGGATCATCCCACAGTCACTGCCACGATCGCCTGGTGAGTTGGCAGAACTATTGCCTTCTGCTATGCTTATCGAGGCAGCTGCCAGCCCCTCTTACCCCACCACCGCTCATCTTCCCCGCGCATCATGCTCGACTCGATTAGCCAGTTACGCTACCCCCAAGTCAAACACGTTCCTACGGCACCCAGTCTGGAGCTTAGTCACGTCTATGTGCAGTATGATGACACTCTTGCCCTGGAAGATGTTTCATTTCAGGTTAAGCAGGGAGAGCGTATCGCCATCGTTGGCCCTAATGGTGCCGGGAAAAGTACGCTATTCAAAGTCATTGTCGGCATTTTGCGTCCCTCGAAAGGCAAACTGAGTATTTTTGGCGAGCCGCCCGGGGGGCATATCTGCATCGGTTACGTGCCCCAACGCCGCCAAATCGACTGGCGTTTTCCTGTATCAGTGGCTGACGTGGTGATGATGGGAAGAGCTGGGCGTATCGGCCTTTTTCGTTGGCCACGTAAACACGATTGGGAGCGGGTGCGGGAGGCACTGAGAGAGGTAGGGATGTTGGAATATGCCAAACGCCAGATTGGCGAACTTTCGGGCGGCCAGCAACAGCGGGTCTTCCTCGCTCGCGCCCTCGCCCAGGAAGCGGAATTGCTGCTCTTGGACGAGCCGTTAACGGGCCTGGATACGCCCAGTCAAGAAGCAATTTTCAATATTCTCGCCAAAGTGCAGGCTCTCGGCGTCACAGTTTTGATGGCAACCCATGATCTCGATCAGGCTGCCTCCCGTTTTGATAAAATGATGCTCCTGAACCACCGGGTTATCGCCTTTGGCCCACCGGCTGAGGCCATGACACCAGAGAATCTCATCATCACCTATGGCGGTCACGTGCACCAACTGCCGCACAGCGAAGTAGCTACAAAACAACCACCCATTTTTTTGACCGATTCATGCTGCAGTGGTGGGGAGGAGCGATAAGGTGGTGAGATGGAACGATTATGTCCGTTATCTCGCCGCCAAACAAAGTGTCGATGACCGCGCTCTGAACCCCCACGTTTGGCAAACGCTACAAAGCACATTGCCAGCAACGACGCCCCAAAAGCCGCTGCGTGTGTTAGAAATCGGGGCGGGTATCGGTACTATGGTCGAGAGAACGCTCTTGTGGGGGCTGTGTGACCATGCCGATTACCTGGCGATTGATGCTGAACCCAGCCACATCTCTGCTGCTCGACAGCGCCTTTCTCGTTGGCAAAATTCCTCCTCACCCACACAGCCTTCTAACTCCCAACTCCTAAGCTATCGAGAACGAGTGTTTGCCCTGACACTTAAATGTATTGATCTTTTCGATTTTTTCGAGACACCAGACGCCACGAAACCGTGGGATCTTTTAATTGCCAACGCCTTTCTCGACCTGGTGGATATCTCGACAACATTGCCCCGCTTGCTTGCCCTGCTTTCTCCTGGTGGTTTGTTCTATTTCACGATAAATTTTGATGGAGTTACCAGCTTCCAGCCCGAGCTAGACCCAGTTTTCGACGAGCAGGTCATGGCTCTTTACCACCGTACCATGGATGAACGTCTATCCGCGGGTAAGCCCTCGGGCGATAGTCATACCGGCCGGCATCTCTATCCATATCTCCAGGCACTCGGGGCAGAAATTCTTGCTGCAGGGGCATCCGACTGGGTCGTGTTTCCTCGTGCTGGCCGCTATCTCCACGATGAAGCCTACTTTCTCCATACCATCGTCCATACTATGCACCAGGCCTTATGGCAGCATCCCGAGCTTGAGAAACGGCGTTTCCAGGCCTGGATTGCAGAGCGCCACGAACAAATCGAACGTGGTGAGCTCTTCTTTTTGGCTCACCAGCTCGACTTTGTGGGACGGGTACGCGCTTCAAGGAAGGGGCGACAATAGTCCACTGTAAAATTTGACACATGCCTTCAGAAAACGTAAAATTGGCACTGTTCTCAACAATCCACCGTAGCTCAATTGGCAGAGCAACCGGCTGTTAACCGGTTGGTTCCTGGTTCGAGTCCAGGCGGTGGAGCTGGTTAAGCGTCTTCCCGCAACGGAAAGACGCTTTTTTGTTATTCAGGAGCAGAGGGAGCAATAGTCCTGCCTTACTGGACCTCGATGATCATCTGGTTATCATCAATCTCAATTGATTTTACTTCCACACCAAGGTCTGTTTGCGCATATTGGTCGAGATAAGGCTGCACCATGTTCATGACCTGGTTGGCGACGAGGCCGGTGACAGGCTGACCATTGACAAGAATAGTTTTGATGTGAGGTATAGGACGGCCATTCTCCACGGTAAACGTCACGATACCGGCCACCTGCACCTGGAAGAAACCGAGTCGAGTTTTACCGCTCACCTTGATCTGGCCCGGTTGCATATCAACCTGTAATTGATCGACAGGGATATTGTTGTTAGTGGCGGCATCGGCCACCATCTGGTTGGCCTGCTCTTCAGTGACAATGTAGGTGGTTGTCTCCGCCGATGAGGCAGGGGGCAGGGGAGTAGGTGTCGGAGTGGGGGTTGGCGTCGGTGTAGGCCGTGGTGTAGGCGTGGCAGTCGGGGTCGGTGTGGCGGTAGGCGTGGCCGTAGCCTGGACCTGTTCCACCACGGGAGTGCTCGTAGAAATCGGAGGCTCCACGTCGGCAGGGAGCGGCTGGCATGCAGCTAAAAAGAGAAGAAAGGTAAGGGTGAATATTTTTTTCATGAGCAGGAAAACTCCTTAGAGAATATTTCCTTGCCTTCGTCGAGGAAATGGCGGGGAGGAGAAACTGAAGAAGGCAAGGGGGGCCATTATAACAAAAACGCGCTCTTTGCACGATTTGCAAGGAGTCGGTAAGGGAGAGTAAGGAGTAAAGTGAATCATCGAGGTATTCATTTATCGCAAGCCAGTGCCAGCCAGCGCTGAATGGTAGGGAGATGAAACAGTGTTGGTGAAGGGGAAAGGTGAAGGGTAAAGGGGAAAAGGTAAAAGGGAAAGGGGAAAGGTGAAGGTGAGGGTAAGTGTGGGGGCTC
>JAADFV010000029.1 GCA_013152695.1 Chloroflexota bacterium
AAAAATATTTGCCTAGGTAAATGTGTTGTTCAAAATTTGCTGCAGGGCGATGATCTATGGAAGCCTTTTTGGTATTGCCAATCTGCGTATGATCAAGGATTGTTTCCGGAATCTCGTCTTATGCTATAGAATTCTTGTATATAACGTAAGGGTGTTTTTCTAGCTCTCTGTTTTTCGCACTTTTACTTATAATGGAGGTTAGTAATCCATGAATAAGAAACGTAAGTACCATAAGCCCCAATTGCGTAAGCTCGTTATAGATGCGCTAAGTGGAAATTGTGACGCTGGTAAGAAAGGGCGGTAATAAAGCCTTCCTTGAGATAACATAAATATCCCTTGAAGAAAGGAGCAGAAACATCCTTACGTTATGATTTCCATAATACTACAAATTTCTTTCTGGGGGATTGGTCAACTGCTGGAGTGTCGCATCATTTTTCATTTCTCTGATATTTTTTCAGTGTTTGCGAGTAGGTTGTGGGTGCATGGTTTCGTCACCTGCAGCCAGGGTCTACAGCGCCCTGCCATCATTGCCAAGGCATCTCGTTCACTAACAAGTTTTCAAGTCGTTTTTTTCGTTTGCCACCCTTTTTACGCCCATGCTGGGGGCTAACACTGCGCCCAGTGGGACGGACTCACCGTCCGCGGCCCAAGCAGCGCGATTCAGAAATGAAAGTTATGTCGGGCTTTGGGCGTTGGCCCGCACACCCGCCCGCCCCTGGCGCCCCCATTAGGTGACAGAAGTTCAGTAATGGCGATTCGACTGGACTGAGCTGATCCTACAAGATGTTGGAGGTATAACGATGACTGCAAGTAGTTCGAGAGTTACATTTTCAGTTGCTGGCTTGCTGAAGGTTTTGTTGTCAACCGGTACGATCGCCTTACTTCTATTGAGTTGGGGATTGCTATTCAGATTCATTGTGCTTGAGACCGACTTGTTGCTCCCCTACGACACTTCCTGGTACGAGTACTGGGGCTGGCCTCAAGACAGCCCACCACCAGGTTCATGGCAACGCGGTCTCAACTACTTTTTCGAATCTCCAGTCGGAAGTGTTCTTCCTGCTATTCTCGCAGTTGGGATGGATGCGTTGCTCTTGGGAATTGTTCTTTTTCGCATTTCCCAATTCCGAGAACAGCCTCTTCCGCTATTGTTGAGTTTTGCAATAACCAATCTTGTCAGCGTTCCTGTGATGTTCTGGGCTGGTTATACTGTCACGGCCTCACTGGCGGGAGAGCTGACGGGATGGAGCGGCACTATGGTAGCTTGGCTGCCTTCCTGGCTTTTATTGATTCTGCTGTTTACGGTGCAGGGTTGGGTGTTGCCCAAGAAGCTTGTGAGCAAGGGGTATGCGTGAGTGAAAGGTTGGGTTTTGGAGCAGCGATGCCGCCGCCCAACACGCGCTTTCAGCCGACACGCTCCGCTTCGGGTGCGGCTGAAACACGCGTTAGGCGGCCGAGCTGATTTGCATCGGAGGAATGATGAATAACCATAAGATTGCTATTTATTTGATTGTATGGCTACAGGCTACATTGATATTGGCGTGTGTCGGTGACTTAGAACAAAGCCCACTGCCACCAACGGTCCCTGCTTACAGCAGAGAAGATAGAATTCCTGCAAATGCAGTGAAGTTGTCGCCTGAGGCCGATGAAAATCCGCCGGTCATCTACCTGGGCGACTACGAAGCACCAATACCCATTCCGGGAAAGGTCAACACGGCTGGGGCAGAGGACTCCCCATTTATCACCAACGATGGAAATACCTTGTATTTCTTTTTCACGCCAGATGTCAATGTTCCAGTTGAGAAACAAATTATGGATGGCGTGACAGGCATTTATGTATCTCACAAAATCAAAGGTGAATGGAGCGAGCCGGAAAGGATAAACCTGCAATATCCCGGTAAATTGGCTCTCGATGGTTGCGTGTTTGTTCGAGATAATGTGATGTGGTTTTGTTCAGTGAGAGAAGGCTATACTGGCATACATTGGTTCACTGCTGAGTATAAGGATGGTCTATGGGGAAATTGGCAAATCGCGGACTTCCCTCCTGAATACGATGTGGGGGAGTTGCATATCACCAACGATGGAAAAGAACTATATTTTGCATCTGATCGGCCAGGGGGAAAGGGGGCTCTCGATATCTGGGTTTCAGAAAAAATCAATGGGAACTGGCAAGCACCTAGCAATGTGGACGTCGTCAACACACCAGCTAGCGAAGGGTGGCCTGCAATTAGCCCGAATGGGGATGAGCTATGGTTGACAAGAAACAATAGTATCTGGAGATCGAAAAGAGTTGGTGGATTGTGGCAAGAACCGGAACTAGTTGCATCGCCGCTGGCAGGAGAGCCTACAATTGACAATGCTGGAAATCTCTATTTTGTTCATCACTTCTACTCAAACAGCAGGATGATAGAAGCGGACATATATGTCGCGTACAGAAAATAGCAGAAGGCCACCCAACCTCTCGCTGCAGCCGCCCCTGCTATCTGGGGGTGGGTTTGGCTTTCGCAGGGGGGCTGAGCTCGTACCCGTTAGTCCCTTGCTTTCAATTCGATAGCAGTGGATTTATTATGTGTTCTCTTCCTACCTGCATTTACACTCATGTCGCATAGCCCGCCATGGATAACACACTCCTAGAACCGGCCCTTCTCCGCATTCAGACGTTGGGTCCATTTCAAGCCTGGCGCCAAAACGGAATCCTGACCTGGCCCACACAGAAAAGCAAGGCGCTATTCCAGATTTTATTGATCGAACCGGGGCGACTCGTCCCCACAGATCAGATCCTGGAATATTTGTGGCCGGACTTACCTCTCCGCAAAGCGCAAAACAACCTCTGGGTCACCGTCAGTCAATTACGCCGCGTCCTGGAACCCGACTCACCGCCTCGTGCCCGTTCCGCCTATATTTACAAACAAAGCGAAGGCTACCGCTTCAGCCCAGAGAGCGACTACTGGCTGGATGGTGACGCATTTGCTACGCATCTTGCCGCCGCTCAATCCGCGCCTGATTTGGCAGCACGCATTACAGCCTGGGAAGCAGCCCTCAGCCTGTACCAGGGCGACTACCTGGAAGATGAGCCCTATGCTGAGTGGGCACAGCTTCCTCGCACGCAATGGCGACGACGCTACGAGCAATTGCTGCTCAATCTAGCTGAAGCGCATGGGAGAAACGGCCGTTTTCAACAAGCCATTATCCATTGCCATACAATCCTGACGTTGGATAATGCCAATGAAACTGCCTATCGTTTGCTCATGCGCTGCCATGCCGCTCTGGGTGACCGTACAACCGCCCTGAAAGTGTACGACAAAGCGGTACAAGTTTTACAGGATGAGATTGGCGTAGATCCTATGCCGGAAACGGCTGAACTCGCCCGCCAGATTAGGTCGCGGGGAGGAGATTGGAGGATCGAGAGTGAAATTAGGGCAATCTCCAGTTCCCAATCCATTGGCTCCGTTCAGGACAAACATCCACCCCCTTCTCCTTTCGTTGGCCGGAGCAAAGAAATCGGCCAGCTCATGCGACTGCTGTCACAGGCAGCCGCTGGCCAGGGACAAACGGTCTTGATCAGCGGAGAGCCTGGGATAGGCAAGAGCCGTCTGGTGCAAGAAACCGCCATCCTCGCCCACCGGCAAGGGTTTCACCTGCTCAGCGCCCAGTGCTACCAGGTGGAACAAGCCATGCCTTACCAACCATTGATAGATTTAATCCGCCAGCTAATAGCACATGATGATCACTGGCAACAGTTAGCTCCCGTTTGGCTGCGCGAACTCGCCATCTTGGTGCCAGAAATAGAAGATGTGGCTATTGCTGCAACGACTGCTGTCTCCCCATCAGATGAGCCGGAGGAAAGCCGACAGGGACGGCTATTCCAGGCGATCTACCACCTCTTCGAAGACCAGGCAGGCCGGCACAAATTGCTGCTAGTCGTCGAGGACATTCACTGGGCTGATTTGGCGACGCTGCAATGCCTTCATTACCTGGCCCGCCACATCGTCCGGGTTCCCATTGCGTTCATATTCACCCTGCGAGAAGAAAGCCTTTCCACCGACGCCGACCTGCTCGCCATGCTCCGCAGCTTGCGTCGGGAAGTACACGTCAGCTTCCTGACTTTAGGGCGCTTATCAGAGGCAGACACGAGCGCACTGCTGCAGCAAACGGCCGATACTGCGCCCTATGTCGACCAGCTAGGCCACTGGCTACACCAGGAAACAGGCGGCAATCCTTTCTTTTTCGTTTCCTTACTCCAATCGTTGCGAGAAGAGGGTATGCTAGACAACGCCGTCAAAACAGATTGGCTGGCGCTGGCGCGAACGGATCCGACCCTGACTCTGCCCGAGGCCATCCGGGATTCAGTGCGCGATCGCTTGCAGCGCTTACCGCAAGCGGAGCAGGAAGTGCTACATTGGATGGCAGTCTATGGCCGGCGCCTTGATTTTTCCACCCTACAAGCCCTCAGCCACCAGCCACAAATAGCTCTGCTGAACACCATAGAGCAACTGGCGGCGCGACACCTCGTAGTAGAAACAGCAGGACAGTATGATTTCGATCACAACAAAACACGCGAGGTTGTTTACTATGATCTGAGTTCTGCCCGTCGCAGGCTCTACCACCAGCAAATCGCAGAAACATTGGAGGCGATGCCGTCATCTCCGGAAAAGGCGTCGATATTGGCCTACCATTTCGAACGCAGCGGTGAAAACGAGAAGGCGTTGGCGTATTGGATGCAGGCGGGAAAACATGCCCTGGACAGCTATGCTTACCAGCAATCAGCGCGTCACTACGAGCGGGCATTGACCTTGGCCGATCAACCAGCGGCACAAATGGATGCCTATCTGGGCCTGGGACGCGCTTTCATCCTGCTGGATGACCATAAGGCGGCAACCACCGTCATCCAGCAAGGTCTGCAACTGGCTGAGCGTCATGGCGACGATACCCGCCGCGCCCGGCTTCTTTACGCGCAGGCCCGAAACGCCAGCCGCCAGCATCGGTCTGATGGCGGCAAACCCGAGGTGGAAGCCGCCCTCGCCGCGGCGGAACAGGCGGGCGATGAGTCTTACCTGGCGCAAAGTTTGCTCTTGCTCACCGAAGTTCATGAGAGTAGCGGCGACCTGAGCAGCGCTCTGGAAACGGCAACACGCGCCCAAATCGTCAGCAGCAAGCTGCGCGACAAGCAGCTGGAAGCCCGCGCCCTGGTTGAAATCGGCTTTTTACATGCGCAACGAGCTGATTTCGACAAAGCAGCCACAGCTGCTGAATTAGGTCTGCAATTACTGGCGGAGACAGATAATCGCAACGCTAGTGCTTACGCCTGGAATATCCTGGGGCGGGCATTGGGTGGACGCGGTGATTACGGCCGCGGCCTTAATGCTTTCCAGCGCAGCCAGGAAGAAGCGCAGCTCGTCGGCGACCGCTATCTGCTGGCGCAAGCGTCCAACATGAAAGGCTGGCTGCACCGGGAATTGGGCGATTATGAAAACGCCCTGAAATTCGATCGGGAAGGGGTTGATTTGGCGCAGCGATGGAACAAGTCGTCTCCGGAGATTAGCGCCCGCTTGAATGTATGCCTGGACTTGCTGCACCTGGGTGATCCGGGACAGGTTTTGGGATTGCTGGATAAGATTGAGGAACAAATTCATGCCGGATCGTTTGCCTTCCACAATTGGCGCTGGCGGTTGCGGCTTTTGCACGCCCGCGGGTTGTGTTTTTTGGCACTCGGGGAGCCAACAAAGGTATTGGCATTGGCGGAAGAAGGCTTGCCGCTGGCGGAAACGAACGTTACTCGTAAATACATTGCCCTGAATCATGAATTAAAGGGGACGGCGCTGGCAGAGCTGGGGAGCATAGATGAAGCGATCGGCGAATTGGAAACGGCCATTTCTCTGGCTGATACTATCCAATACCAGCCTATCCGCTGGGCGGGTCGACAGCAACTGGCCAAACTATACCGTCGGAACGATCGTGAGCGAGAAGCCCTAAATACATCATCTGAAGCAAAAGATATCATCCAAACCATCGCCGACGCATTAGAAGCTGAGAATCTGCGGGTTACTTTTTTAAGCGCGGCTCTTTCTCAATAGCGCCAGACGCGGGATATGGAGAAAGATCAAGATCGATCACTCCAAACCTTGCACGGTCCCCGCTTCCCATTCAATCCCGTTAAGTTGTCATTAAGTTGCCCGATCTAGAATAGGGCATCAATCTAATCATATTGCAAGCGCCAAGCGCAAGGAATAAGTATGCCTCACACACTTGTAAACCAGCTCCGTTTTGCTCGTAGCGAATTTGTTCGCTGTTTGCAGGGCGTCTCCGACGAGGATGCTCGCCGTCGTATCATGCCCATGAACTGCATCAGTTGGATGGTCGGTCATATGGCAGCCCAGGAACAGAGCTATTTTATTTTTTTCCCCCAGGGAAGAGTGCTTTACCCCGAACTGATTAAGAAAGTTGGATTCGGGTATCCTGCCAGTACCCCACCTCTGGCTGAAATGTGGCAAGCCTGGCGTGAAATTACTGCGGAAGCCGACGTTTTCTTGGATTCGCTAACAACGAAGGATTTGTTGACCCATCTGGAGCAGACAACAAATGGCCTGGAAGCTGGTGGATTTGGACCGGTCACCAAGCAGATGTTGGCGCAAAGTAGTGTCCGCTTAGGAGAGAACGTTGGCACGAAGTTACAGCGTACCACCTTTCACTATTTCTTTCACACGGGCGAAGCCCACGCCGTTCGCCAGCAGTTAGGACATCCAGATTTGCCGTATTTCGTTGGAGATATGCCAGACGACTTGTTCTGAATCCTGTGATTGGAGCCGACCGCTACTGGTGGGCCATGCTGAAAGATGGCTTCCATGCCATCTGGCACTCAATGAAGTATAGAGCGATGCTTAGAGTCGTTTCAGTCTGCGAAATCTTGAGAATCTAGACTTTTTGTCAGGAGAAAAATCATTATGTTTACCGAACGCGACGTATATGTTCGTCGAGAAATGAATAAAGAGTTCCGCCTGCGCGCCGAAGCGCACCGTCGTCAGAAGCTACTACAGTCGGATTCCCCTCCATTCCGCCCCCTTGGCCTTTTCTTCACGAAACTCGGTACGAAACTCGGCAATCTGGTTGTGCGTTTTGGCTGTTTTCTGGGGGCCGACGCGTGCCTCCCGCGAGTCAATGTTGAGAATCCGGAGTTAGCGTAAAGGCTAGATGGGAGGCAGCGGATGCCTCCCTGGGGCCTTGTGGCACACTTAGCATCTGGTTCCCGCAACTGGCGCCAGGCATGGTTCCTGGTATGGCCATGATGAACCTGGGCAGTTCAGAGATACAGCACCACTTTCTAAGCATGCAACCATCAATCCGCAAAGCCTCGTTCATCAATACAACAAGCCATCATCTACTCCAGAATGACCAAGCTTGCGTGTAGTAGACTGGCTACGCCTTACTGCTCCCATAAGCAGAACTCCCCCTCCTGTGGCCAGACTTCGCTGCACTTCATCCCGCGGGCGCAGCTTGGAGCTTCCGCTCAGCTACGCTTAAGAACAAGACAAGAAATCCGACATGTTTTATCGATCACTCAAACTACATCACCGATCAAACAAGACATGTTTGGGCCTTTTCCTTTTGCCCGTAATGCTTTTGATGACAGGGTTGGGATTGGCAGCTTGCGGACGCTCTTCTGCCGTGGTCCCACCCAGCGGAGAGCCGGTCAATTTCAGCGGAAGTGAGGGGATGAGTATCACAGAAAGGATGGCATTGCCCTCGCCGTATTCTAGCGTCACAGTCACTTATCGCGGGAAACACAATTTCATTGTTTCGGTTGATTATGTGGATTCCTATGGCATCATGACCCAGGATACGCTTGTCAATGCGATCGGGAACTATCAAGGCACGGTATTTGTGACGTCTGAGGAGCCGGTTATGTTCGAGGTTCTCGCAGATAAGGGGACATGGGAAGGGCGGATAGAAGGTCTTGGCAGGACGAAGGAGGTATCCTGGGATGGAACAGGGGATTGGGTAAGTCCCTTCTTTGAGGCGCCAAAGAGGGGGAGTTGGAGAATCACGCACGGTTCTTCTAATTTCATGGTGAAAACATATTGCGTGGGTGATTCAGTGAGGTGTAGATTCGTTGACGCCTCCTGGTCAGCATATGATTTGACAGTCTGGAAGCTTGTGTTAGAAAATGGCCAGTATTGAACTGTTCGATATAATCATGTAATTTGTTAGTGGCATGATGCCTAGAGCCTGCAAGGAAACACAAGTATGGCCAAATGTTCAAGTTGTGGCGCTACTATATCCAAAAGTGATCAATTCTGCCCCTACTGCGGTGCTCAGAATCCGGGATATCAACCATCGGTAGATGACGTCAATGCTCTTCTGGAAAAAGGCGCAGAGGCCTTTCAGCAAAAGCAGTATGTGCTGGCAATCGATTGCTACCGCCAAGTAATTGCGCTGGACCCAAATGTTTTTAGCGCCTATTTCTATTTGGCAACGTGCCTAGCCGATCTTGGACGAGAGGGGGAAGCGATCGAAGTGATGAAGAGGGCGCAGAAGCTCCGGCCTGGTAACACAGCCGTATATTACAATTTGGCTCTCTTATCCAAGCGGGCAGGGCAAAAACAAGAAGCACAAGGATACCTGCAACAGGCGCTAAAGGTGCTCGGGTCAGATGTATCCCTGCAAAACCGTAAGCAAATGAAGCAAAATATCAACAATCTATTGGCTGAGCTCGAGTGATGGACGTTGTTCTGATTTGTGTCAAGAAAAAGCACTACTTGGGGGGAGACCATTCTTCCGTCGACCCATGATAAAAATGTGGCTTAGTAACGATGGTATGAGGATATATATTATGGTCAGATGAATCTTTGGTGCGATGGCTTTTCAAGACCTACAAAAGGCGCAAGAAACAATATCCCCAACTTTTGAGATTGCCTGAATATCAGCATTTGAAATGTCTCCGCTTTACCTCCCCGCAAGAAACCGCGGCATGGCTGGATGGATTGACGGCCATGCGCAATGAAAAGTTAAAGTAAGCTCCCATTGTCCATACCACGATTAGCAAAAAAACGGAGAGTTGTGAAAGGAAGAAAAAAGCCGAAATTTAAGGAAATGGAACAGCGTGCTAGGGAGGGGTAGTGGCTTTCCTCACCACTCTGGACGATGAGTTCCTATTTCCTCGTCTTTTCCTCCAACCCAGCCATTGTCTGAGCACCCAACATTCACCACAATAAACCCACAGCCAGTGCCCGCACCGGCACCCGCCAAAGACCTCACGATCCGTCGTGGGGTCTTTCTTTGCAACCACGAATTGCACGAATTGCACGAATGTCGCGGGGAATGCAAGGGGACCTTGCCGGCCGTGGAACTTCATTTCTACCCGTCCAACGCCTGCCCTTGCTTACCGGGCCTATCGATGAGGCCGAAGCTCTGGAGGACTGGAGGGCGCTGGAAGGGTAGGCACGGCTATGGGCTGTTTTGTACTGGATACGACAGTTTTCAGCAACTTC
>JAADFV010000030.1 GCA_013152695.1 Chloroflexota bacterium
TTGTGCCGTTTTGAGTATGACAATATCGGCCCGGTGTCCATCGACACTGAAGGAGGCAGTGAGATGCGCAATCAAATAGATATCGTGTTCACTGTAGCTGACCATCGGTAAACGATGCCGCGCCCGCCGGATCTCCTCCGACAATTTTTCCTCCTGTGCACGCCAAGCCTCATAAAAACCTTCGGGATTCTGATCATAATCCAAACGCCGGCGTACGATCTCCACCCGTGCTCGTGGGTCAAGGATGCCGGCAATATCAACAGCATGAGCAAAACGATCCAATAGCTGGGGCCGAAGATCACCCTCCTCGGGATTCATGGTGCCGACGAGAATAAAGCGGGCCGGATGCTGAAAGCTAATTCCTTCACGCTCGACTACGTTGACCCCCATCGCGGCCGAATCCAGGAGTAAATCAACCACGTGATCGTCAAGGAGGTTGACTTCATCCACATAGAGCAAGCCCCGATTGGCCGCGGCCAAAACACCGGGCTCGAAATGGCGTTCCCCCTTCTTGATCGCCTTTTCGATATCCAGAGTACCGACCACGCGGTCTTCCGTAGCGCTGACCGGTAGATCGACAAATCGAATTCGCCGTGTGGCACTCGGCAAAACTCCTTCTCGTTGCAAGCGTTCCTGGCAATTGGTGCATAAAAACATGGGTTGATTTGGATCGCAACCAAACTCGCAACCTTCCACCACTTCGATTTCAGGCAATAATGCGGCCAGGGCGCGGGCCGTAGTCGATTTTGCCGTTCCTCGTTCGCCGCGGATGAGCACGCCACCGATCTGAGGGTTGATCGCGTTCAGGATCAGGGCACGCTTCATGCGTTTCTGATCGACAATAGCCGTAAAGGGGTAAACTGAAGGCATAAAAAACTTGCTCCAAAACAGAATCAAGATAATCAAGCCAATTATAGCAGCGCCAAGAAAAAGGAGCCAATCCAGAGGATAAAGGCCCACGAGAGCAAAATCTGGTTTAACCACCAGTTCTGCTATAATGTCTGCTGCCCTTCTCCTGTACAAGCCAGACCCTGGCTTCGACCTCAATCCAGCACCTTTGCACTCCCTTCCCGTAGCCTCTGGCATCATCCCCGACTCAAGCCTTCTACTCGCTCCAGAACGTCTCACTCATCATCGGAATTGACCTATGGCCTTTCATAACGAAGAAATCCTCCTTTCCCTTTTGCTCATCACCTTCCTCGCCGCCCTTGTCCCCATGGTCTCATTGCGGCTCAAACGCCTGCACATTCCCGTGGTTGTAGGCGAAATTGTGGTCGGAATCATTATCGGCAAGAGTGGATTCAACATCATCGAACCCAATATTATCCTGGATTTTCTGGCATGGTTTGGTTTCATCTTTCTTATGTTTATCTCGGGTTTGGAGCTGGATTTCGATCTTCTGCGCGTGCCCAAGGATCGCAAAGGCTCGTTGCTTAAGCAGCCCCTGACCCTGGCTACTGTCGTTTTCGGCATCACCATCACTTTGGGCATCGGCTTTGGGGTTTTACTACAACAAATGGGGGCTGTACAGGATGCCATTCTCATGGGATTGATTCTCAGTACAACCTCTTTGGGCGTAGTGGTTCCAATTCTGAAGGAACATCGGCTCATCACCTCAGAGTTCGGACAGACGTTGCTTGTGTCTGCTCTCCTGGCTGACTTTATCACCCTACTCCTCTTCAGCCTCGACGTCGCCCTCCTCAGTAATGGTCTGACCTTTGATTTACTCCTGGTTTTGCTCTTGATGGTGCTCTTCGGCGTTGCCATCCGTGGTAGTCAGGCTGTTTCCAGCATTCCCACAATTCAGCGCCTGAGCAAAGAAATCGGTCAGGCAACGGCACAAATCGAAGTGCGTGGGAGCTTTGCCCTTATGGTCGCCTGGGCCGCCCTGGCCATTACCCTGGGCGTTGAGGTCATTTTGGGCGCCTTTTTGGCCGGTGCCCTCGTCAGCCTGCTCACCGAAAGGCATGAATCTGCCCTGCGCGAAAAACTCGATGCATTTGGTTTTGGCTTTTTCATTCCCATTTTCTTCATCATGGTTGGGGTCACCTTCGATGCCTCGGCGCTTTTGGCCTCGCGCGAGCGGCTGATTCTCGTGCCCCTTCTCCTTGCCGCCGCATTCGGCATTAAATTGGGGGCAGCGCTGATCATGCGCGTCATGTTCAATTGGCGACAAACTCTGAGCGCGGGTATGCTACTTTCTGCTCGTTTGTCGCTCATCATCGCTGCTTCTGCCATCGCTTTGGACCTGAATATTATCGATGAGGCGATGAACTCAGCTATTATTTTAACGGCCCTGGTTACGGTCACAGCGGCACCGATTCTATTCGAACGCATTTTACGCCCTTCGCCTCCCAGTGAAGGCGAGCGACACATCATTGTCGTGAGCTCACATGAAATGGCCATTGCCCTGGCCAAACGCCTTGCTTCCGAAGTGAGTGTGACGCTCATTGCCCGCAAAGAACTGCGGCAGGACCTGCCCCCAGGCATCAAGCTGGTACGCGGGGATGCCCGAAACAAGGAAACACTCGTGCAAGCCGGCGCTGACCATGCCACAGGCCTGATCGTCCTCAACAACAACGGTAGCTTCAACGAAGCAGTCTGCCATCTTGCCCTGGAGCATTTTGCCATCGAAAATGTCGTCACCTGGGAGCAGGAAGCAGAGGATTTACGGGAATTGGAAAAGTATGGGGTTCGTGTCATCCGCCCGGGCATGGCCATCCTCCTGGCTCTCGAGGGTTCACTGCTGTTCCCGGCCGCCTACGATCTCGTGGCCCACAGAGATCGGGATATGGAGATACGCGAAGTGCGTTTGCGCAATCGTCGCTTCCATCATCACGGTTTGCGTGAGGTGTATTTACCCAGCGATGTCCTTGTCGTAGGTATCCGCCGTGAAGGACAACAGATCGTACCGCACGGCGACACCATGTTGGAAGTAGGGGACACCCTGTTACTGGTCGGCTCATCCCATGCCCTCAGCGAGGCCGCGGCCTGGCTTGAGGAAAGCGGAGAATCATAACCAAGACACTGTATCAATTTAGTCGGCGCGGAGCAAGTGCGTCGCACCTGCTGAGGTGCAACGCACGTTAAACTTTCATGCACCAGCGACTAAACGGATACAGTCTCATCATAACCAAAGCCGACTTGAAGCCCCTTCTCAGGTGCAGTACAATAACAGTACCATCAGTCCGGAGGACATCCCTCTTCCAGCCAGCGCATTTCACTGTGTGCAGATTGAAATGTCTCTCATTTTTATTTGATTGTGTGCCAATCACACGATAGTATCGATGTAAGATGAAATATCTCGTTCTTCTGGGGAGCGTGCTGCTGATCTTGCTTTTGAGTGGCTGTAACCAGAAGTCAGCACCGGCCGTGTCCCCAGACCCAACCAGAAGTCAGGAGGGCACCATGAAACTTACCAGCCCCGTCTTCGCCTACGGCGAACCTATCCCCCGCAAATACACTTGCGACGGTGAGGATATTTCCCCGCCCTTGCAGTGGGGCGATGCTCCAGCTGATGCAGCCAGCTTTGCCTTGATTATGGACGACCCTGACGCCCCCGTCGGCACCTGGGATCATTGGCTCATCTTCGACATCCCCCCGACAGCTACAGGCCTACCTGAAGGCATCCCCAGCGATGCCCATCTCTCCGACGGTAGTGTGCAGGGAACCAACAGCTGGCAACGTATCGGTTACGGTGGGCCTTGTCCCCCACGCGGCCAACATCGCTACTTCTTCCGGCTCTATACCCTCGATAGCAAACTCAAGCTGGGGCCGGAGACGAATAAGGCCAGCTTGCTCAAAGCAATGAAAGGGCATGTTCTCGCCCAGGCCGAACTCATGGGCGTCTACCAGCGCTAACTCACCACCCCTCAAACTCCCACCCCTCATCTCTGGAGCAAAACCATGAATAAAGTACGCTGGGGCGTGCTCAGCACTGCCAAGATCGGCACCCAAAAAGTAATTCCTGCTATGCAGCAAGGTCAATACAGCCAAATCGATGCCATCGCTTCCCGTAATCTGGGGAGGGCCCGCACTGCCGCCAGTGAGCTGGGTATAGCCAAAGCCTATGGCTCGTATGAAGACCTCCTGGCCGATCCCGACATCGATGCCGTCTACATTCCTCTTCCCAACCACATGCATGTGCCCTGGTCAATCAAGGCGATCGAAGCGGGTAAGCATGTGCTTTGTGAGAAGCCCATCGGCTTGAATGTTGCCGAGGCCCAGGCTTTGCTCGAGGCTGCCCAGCAGCACCCTGAGCTCAAAGTCATGGAAGCATTCATGTACCGCTTTCATCCCCAATGGCGCCGGGCAAAGCAGTTGGTGCAAAGTGGCGAAATCGGTGACCTGCGTACGATCCAGTCCTTCTTCTCCTACTACAACGTCAATCCGGCCGACGTACGCAACCAGGCCGATATCGGTGGGGGTGGGTTGATGGATATTGGCTGCTACTGTATCTCGCTGGCACGTTTCCTTTTCGACTCCGAACCGGAACGTATCAACGGTATCGTCGAATTCGACCCCAGTTTTGGCATTGACAGACTGGCTTCGGGCATGTTGGATTTTGGCCGCGGTACCAGTACCTTCACCTGTGCCACCCAACTTGCGCCGTATCAGCGTGTCAACATCATGGGAACCACAGGGCGCGTCGAGATCGAAATTCCCTTCAATGCCCCTAACGACCGCCCCACCCGTCTTTGGCACCAACATGGCGACACCATCGATGAAATCGAATTCGATATTTGCGATCAGTACACGATTCAGGGGGATATCTTCTCCCAGGCCATCCTCAACGACACGCCTGTACCCACGCCCCTGACTGATGCTGTCGCCAATATGAAAGTGATCGAGGCGGTTTTCCGCAGCGCTGAAACAGGTGCTTGGGTCGAAAACTAGCCTTCATCGTTTGACGAGGTGGCCGAGCCACGCCGGAGTTCGTTTTGCAGGCTGGGCCGGCCCACGGCTGTGAAAATCAGATCGGTGCCCAGGTAGAGCTCGCCACCAAAAGCCTCTTTCACGGGTGCGATGCGATCATGTCGTTGCACGCGCACTTCGACTTGTTGCGCGCCTGCTTGTTGCGCCTGCTGCGTAATGTAGCGGCGCATGTACTCCTCGCTAAAATGGACGCATTCGGTAAGGGTAGCGAAATCATGGATGCCATCAGGCAAATAGACACGAAAACGGGCGCGAAGACGGTCTTCGATGGGTTGGATCTCGATGGTACGGTGCTGAACGACACTACCCACCACGGCCCCGATGGCGTTGGCTACGCCTGCATGTTCAGGGATAACGACCTGAGTGTGTAGTTGTTGGGCGGTATGAGGAAGGAAAGCGGCGGCGGGAGCGCCGATGCCGACGAGGGCTCGTCGTAAAGTGATGCTGCTTGCCAGATCGATGTCTGGGGGCTGGACGAGCGCCCGGGCCAGTAATTCTTCGGCTGTGGGTTCCTGCTCCCACTGGGCCACAAGACCATCATCGTAGAGTGATTTACTGACCAATGCCTGCGCCACGCGGCTGGAAACAGCCCAACGCACATGTTCGCACAAGGGTATCGTCTCCATATTGAGTTGCCGGGCCAAAAGTTCGGCACCCACCCGCGCTGCTTCACTATCCCACAAATCGAGCAAACCCAGCACGTGCAG
Organism: Chloroflexota bacterium; assembly: GCA_013152695.1. The sequence continues at coordinate 5,643 of JAADFV010000030.1, forward strand.
AGCATCGGTGGGCGTGAAGGCCGAGAGGATCAGTTTTCTCTCATTAACGAGCCTTTCCATGCGTCTCAGCACTGTCGAGGAAACGCGATAGCGGCGCACCAGATCATGCACGGTCATCGGACCTGAACGCAGTGGGGCAACCAGTTCCTCGTCTGCTTCAGAAAGTCGTCGCATTTGCAGACGTTGCAGCAGCACAAAGCGCCCGGGTTGCGTAAGCTGCTCCAGTTGCGTCAGTTGGGCCCGCAATGCCTCTACGATTTCGGGATACTGGCTGGCCAATAAGGACAGGGGCATGACTCGGCGAGGACCGATGGCCAGGGGATCGTAGCGGCCGGGATGGGGATGGGGACGGATGTCACTGTCACCGCCCAGGCCCACGGTATAAACATCGATAGCCTCCACCATCGTTTGCCAGCGTCCCACACGAGCACCTTCAGGATTGACCTTGGGAAGGCCGCCGCGTAAGCTGGCAATGTCGGTCGTAGTCCCACCCATATCAATCACCCACACATCGCCCTGTCCGGCGAGGTGCCAGGCGCCAATAACGCTGGCCGCGGGCCCGGAGAGGATCGTTTCGATAGGCCGTGCCATCGCCCAATCAGCTCGCACCAGGGAACCGTCACCTTTGACCACCATCAAGGGTGCAGCAACGCCCTGCTGGTCCAGAGCCCGGCGCACCGTGGAGATCAGATCGATCAGGAGGGGGATAAGGCGAGCATTGAGCGCGGCCGTAGTGGCGCGGCGCACCGAATTCAAACGGCTGCTGAGCTCATGCCCGCAGGTGACGGGCAAGGACTCGCGACCGGGTCCACGCGTTAATTCCTGCACCCACTCTTTGGCGCGCAGTTCATGGCTGGGATTACGGATACCAAAATAGCCGGAGATGGCGAAGGCTTCGACATGCTCTTGCTGCTCTTGGATGACGCGTACCAGTTCCGCTTCATCCAAAGGCGTAACTTCGTTGCCGAGGATGTCATGGCCGCCAGCCACATACACGACATTGGTGGTACCTAACTCCTTCTCGAAACCAAATTTCTGTATGAGTTCGGCGTTGTAACCAATGAGAATCAAACAAATGGGGCTTCCCTGCCCTTCGACAATGGCGTTGGTGGCGAGGGTGGTGGAGAGGGAAACCATGTCGATGGCCTGGGGAGCTATGCTGTGCGCCGGATCATCAAAAACGGAGGTAATGGCAGAAATGATGCCGAGTGAAAGATTGTGATGCGTCGTGAGGGCTTTTGAAGTGGCAATCACACGGCCGGCGGGCTGGTCTAACAGGACCGCGTCGGTATAAGTGCCACCTGTGTCGATTCCGAGAGCAATGGTCATAATGGTGTTGTCTAGAACGTTGTATGGTGCGTGGTGTTCAGTCAAAAAACGAACATCATTGCGGAAAGGAGAGGGTAGGCCTCAAGTTTAATTTTGCTAAAGAAAAATGTAAAGATTTTCATACCATTTTATCTGGCATGCGACGACCTGCCCCTCTTTTCGCAAGTGATGTATAATGAAATCAGCTCTTCATCTCTCCCCTTTTCTCATTTTCATCTCTTTTCCCAGCCATGGATCGCACTATTCCCACCTCTGCCAACGAAGATATTCAGCTTTACATGCGCACATACTATTCGTTGTTGCGCAGTACCAGCCCCGTACAAATCAAGACGTTGATCGAGGCGCACAAGCGCATGCGTTCTGCCCTGCATGTCGATGCCAATGAGCTCCTGCCTGATTGGGCAGCGTTAACCTACACCTTGCTGCGCTTGCCCGACTGTATCCATCAGGTAAGGCTTGTCGTCATGGGCCAGTCGGAGGATGTCTTTGCCTCGAATGGCTATCTTGATGTGCAACATTGGAGCCAGGTCAGTTCGCCGGGGCGGAGGCGTCGAAGCTTTTTCAACGGCAAAGATACGCTGGCCGTTTATATTGCCAGTCGTTCCGATATCGACGATCTGATTCCGATGCTTACGGCCTACCAGATCGAACGGCGCAAGCTACGTTTTTTGCTCAATCGCCCCACCGTACTTGCTTTTTTACGTGAGCTTAAAAGGGATGAGCCTTTCACACCAGCCATGTGTGCCCATCTGGCGGCCCTGACAGGCACGGCTTCTGAAGATTGGCAAAGATTACAGAATCTCTGGCCAGGAAAGATGTTGGAGCATTTGCTCGAGCTATCCCAGTTCGAATATGAAATCTCTGTCCGTCTGCTTTCCGGTTCTCTGGCGGATTACCGGCGGGCGACACGACGTTGGTGGGAAAATGTGGAGCAGAAAACGCCCGATATCGATTTCGAATCCCGACCAGTTTATTTCGTCTCCAGCAACAGCCACAGCCTGGCCAATCTCCTAAGTGGCTACCCTTTGTTGCATGAGGAGACTCTGCATAAATTCCTGTATGATCGGGGCTCAGAAGCATTGCTGCAGGAATACCATGCGATCCTCAAAGAGCATGTTCCCAGCAGTCGTGAGAATTTTTTGTATTATGCCTGGAAAAAGTATGAAAACGCTCATCCCCAGGCGATTCATGAGCGAATCGCTCACGAGCGTTCCCAGGGAATCCGGCGCATCCCCAGTGAGCTCAACGCCTTTGACATCGAAGTCCAGGTCGTATCTCTCAGCCAGATCAATCCTGAATTGCTGGATACACGCTTACGCTTGCCCGGCATCGAGCGTCTTGCCGATAGTAATGCTCTTATCGTGAACATCGACTATCCCCTGGGAATGGGGGCATACCAAGTGCTCAACGAAGTTGCCCGCAACATTGCCGAAATACGTGGGGTTTACATTATGGGTAAAGCGGCGACACTCAATGGCCGCATCGGCGATGTAATGATCCCCAGTGTAGTCCATGACGAGCACTCCCTCAACACCTATCTCTTTGCCAACCGCTTTACGGCCGATGACGTGGTCCCCTATCTCGTCTACGGCTCTGTCCTCGACAACCAAAAGGCGATCACTGTGCCTGGCACTTTCTTGCAAAATGCCGACTACATGACCGTTTTTTACGAAGAAGGTTATACCGACATGGAAATGGAGGCCGGCCCCTATCTCAGCAGTATCTACGAAATGGTTCGGCCCAAACGCCATCCTTACAACGAAATCGTCAATCTCTACAATACGCCCTTTACCGTAGGTATCTTGCACTACGCTTCAGACACACCCTTTAGCAAGGGTAAAAACTTAGGGACGAAGAATCTTTCCTATTTTGGTATGGATCCGACCTATGCGACGATGGTTGCCATTTTGCGGGCGCTGCTGCAAGAGGAGTTGCAACGAGTGGCAGAAAATCACCGGCCGGCATGAGGCCGGCATTTACTGTCGCTCAGGGTGCCATACCGCATTGAGCATGTGCAGGGCGAGAAGAGCCAATTCAAAGTGATGCCCCTCGTCTTCTGGCAATATTTGCGCGAGGTAATTCAGAGCCTCAGCCTGCACCGGTTTAGCCGCGAATTCGGCACTGGCCTCGACCAGAGTTTTCAACTGTTCCCAAGCTGTAGAAAAATCAGCAGTGCCAAAGGCATTGGCGCCGTCTGCTGCCAGGCGAGCCAGCTCTTGTTGCCCGGCCTGCTGTAGCTGTTTTTGCAGGTCCAACAGGGCTTGAGCAGCAGCCGTACTGAGGTTGGTACGGAAGCTATGCCAATGTTGCAAATAGTAGCGTTCGTCACCCACAAGGCGGGCAATAGCCAGGCCCAGCTCGCCCCGCGCCGTGGTGTAAGTGGCCTGCTGCAAGAGCCGGAAAAACTCCTCCAGCATGGTTTCGTCCCCGAGTTTCCCCAGGGCTGAAGCATAAGCGACCTTCAATTGCGGATGTTTTTCTGCCAATAAGCGCTCGCGGAT
>JAADFV010000031.1 GCA_013152695.1 Chloroflexota bacterium
TCTTCCCCATTCCGGCCGGGCGTAGCGGCTGGGCTCGCTTTCGAACTCGGCCTGGCACTTAGGACAACACAGGTAGTAGGCAATCTGTTCGTATTCGATGATGATATGAGCTTTACCTTGATTCATTCGTTTTCCACATACAGGGTCTTTGAGCATATTGAGTCTCCATGTGTAGCGCTTGTGCGCGGATTACCTTCACTGTACACCAGGACGACACTGCTTAGAAGCGCCAGCTAGCCGTCATCATACCAGGCAGAATGGCGTACACCAGTGGCAAATAGCCCGCATTAACAGGCCATATCGTCGTGAGCACGTAAGCCAATCAGCCTGTCCCAATCGTCGTTCTTGCCAACGATCCTGTCCCCTGTCCATTGCGGATGAAGGGAGTAGCAAACGGTTTCTGCTCCCGGAAGGATGGGTTGTCGTAAAGCAAGACGGCGACAGAAAGATGATCGCCAACAGGGCACATGCTCTTTTTGTGTCTCCCAACCCAGACAAGCCAGAACCTAGAAGACTTTAACGCAAAGTCGCGGAGGCGCAAAGAAGAAAAACTCTGAGCGTCTCTGCGCCTTCGCGTTAAGTGTTTCTGGCTTTTAGGGCTAAAATTCCACTGATAGGCGGCTACTGAGCAAAAGTAGCGTCGGCGATCATCCCTGGTTTGAGAGCAAGATCAGGATTGTCGAGGCCGATGGTCACAGCATAAACCAAACGCACCCGCTCTTGTTTCGTCTGGATGTTGGTGGGGGTGAACTCAGCCTCGTCGGCCAGGCGCAGAACTGTCCCCGTAAAGACACGATCGGGATAAGAATCTACTCGCACAGTGGCGCTCTGCCCGGGTGTAACGCGACCAAACTGGTTTTCTGGCAGGTAGACAGTCAACTTCACCCTGTCCAAACGACCAATCTCCAATACCAATCCGCCTGGCAACACCGTTGCCCCCGGTTCAGCACTACGAGTGAGGACAATACCGTCCCAGGGAGCGACCAGCGTATATTTCGCCATCTGGATATCCAGGGCCTCTTTTTGCGCCTGTACGACCTCTACCTGCGCTTGTGCTGCAGCAATCTCTTGAGAACGGGCGCCGTTTTGCAAACCCGCGAGTTGGGCCCGTGCTGCTTCAGTTTGGGCTTTCGCAGCATCGAGTTGGGCAATCAAGGCTTCCAGGGGGGTGGTGCTGCTACCGCTGGGGGCCAGGGCATAGGCATGTAATTGCGCTTGTAAACGCTGTACTTCCTTCCAGGCGGCGTCCAGGGGCAAAGCAGTGCCGCCGGAAGTCAGAGCCTCGTACGCAGATTGGGTTGCTGTGACCAAGGTTTGGGCGCCGTCGACAATACTCCGAGCTGCCTCCAGAGCATCATCAGTCGTACGCTCATCCGCAGCAAGGCTGTCATAACGAGCCTGGGCCATAACCAGGTTACCCTGTGCCGTTTCTCGGCTCTGACGTGCCAGTCCAATCTGGCTGATGAAAGGTAGCTTGTCATCCTGAGCTCCTTCGTAAGCCTGCCGGGTGATAGAGACGGCAGTTTCTGCATCGATGACGGCTGCTGTGAAGGTGGCTAATACGTAATCGGGGTTGCGGGTGTCGGCAGCAATATGATCATCACGATGCGCCAGTGCCGCTGCCAGATTATCTTCAGCCGTTGTCAATGCTGCCCGGATCGCTTCAAGCTGGTCGGTGGTAAGGATCACGTTGAGGGTGTTGTAGCGTTTCCAGGCCTGATCAAGGCTGATTTGGCTGGCAGTCACGGCTTCAGGCTGCGTTCCTGCTGTGAGTGCGTTTATGTTGGCCCGAATCAGACGCATATTGGCTTGAGCCTGATTCACTTGTGCCTGCGCAGCAATAATTTGCTCGGGACGTGCCCCTGCTTGCAGTAAATCCAAATTCGCCTGGGCGGCGCGCAAAGCCGCCAATGTCTGGGCGCGCTGGCTCACTGTGAGGGCATCGTCCAGACGCAACAACGGCTGGCCCCTGCTGACGCTTTCACCCTCCTCCACCAGCACTTCCAGCACGCGGCCGCCCACTTCCGGCGCCAGATTTACCGTGCGTACTTCGATGACGCCGGTTGCTTCCAAAACCTCGTCCTGGGCAGATGTAGCCTTTTCTGATTGCCACAGCCAGTAGCCACCGGCGGCGAGGGCCACCAGTATGATTAAAGTGATGATCAAATTACGTGTTTTTTTCATGAGAAACTCCTGTCAAGCCAAACTTTTGCGAAAACGCAGGGTGCTAAAGGCGAGAAACACCAGGCCATATAGTGCCAGTGCCAAAGCCTGGGGCCAGAGAATGTCCAGTCCTACGCCTTTGAGGAAAATACCCAGGGTGGCCTCCACATAATAACGCAAGGGACTGAGGTAGGTCAGCCACTGCAAGAAGGGAGGCATATTGCTGATGGGAACCATGGTCCCCGAGAGAAAAGCGAGGGGAAAAAGAATGAAAAATGCCAGCAGCAAGACCTGCTTCATGTTTTGGGCAAAGGCGCCCATGAGCACACCAATACCGCTGCTGCTGAGGAACATGAGCACCGATATGGCATAAAATAGGAGGAGACTGCCCCGTAAGGGCACACCGAACAGCCACATAGACATGACCACACCGATAGTCAGCCCCACCAACTTCACCAGGAGCATGGGCAGGATTTTGGCAGTGATCAGTTCGGCGCCAGTTATGGGCGTAATCATCAACTGCTCAAACGTGCCCGCTTCCTTTTCGCGCACGATCCCGGCCGCGGGAATCAGCACACCCAGCATAAGCACGGCGATGGCCAGCATCGTGAGCATAATGAAATGCACGTACTTGAGCTGCGGCATGTACCAGACTCGTACCAGATTCTTCACGCGGGGTAGAAAGCTGTGCCCGGCCTGACCGCTACGCTCAACCCGCTCCACTGTGATCTGCTCGTTGTAGGCGCGCAAGAGCCCGCCAGCATCGGCCATAGCCTGCCCGGCAATGGTGCTGTTGGAGCCATCCAGGAGCAGTTGCACCTGCGTGGGTGTTCCTCCCTGGATATCCCGGCTAAAGCTGGGGGGAATGATGAGTGCTAATTGGGCAACACCGCTATCCATAAGTTCATTGATCTCAGCGGGACTTTGCAACTGCTGCACCAGCTTGAAACTATCCAGCCTGGCAAAATCTGCAATCAAAGCCCGGCTTGCCACAGAACGATCGCCATCATAAACGACCATAGGCATATTCTGCACTTCCAGAGTCAAGGCCCAACCACAGAGGGCAATTTCCAAAAAGGTGTAAAAAATAAGGATGACCAAGGCCTTGTCACGGAAAAATTGAATAAATTCTTTCCGCATCAGGCCGCTGAGACGATGAAAATTCATTTTAGCCCACCTTCTTCTTGAAGCGCATGCCGGCAAAAGCTACGATCGCCGCCGTGTACAGACTCAAAATCAATAACTGAGCCAACCAAACTTCTAAACCCACACCTTTGAGGAACACATCGTAAGTGATGGCGATGAAATAACGTGCAGGGAAGAGATAGGAGTAAACTTGCAGCACCGCAGGCATGGTGAAAAGGGGAAAGAGAAAGCCGGAAAAGAGGAATGAGGGCATGAAGGTGAGGACTAGTGCCAGGAGCATGGCGGTCAGTTGCGTACGGGTGATGGTGCTGACCAATAGGCCGATGGCTACAGTGCTCACGACATAGGGCACAGAGGCGAGCAAAAATAGCCCCAAATTACCAGCCAGGGGTGTCCGGAACCAAAATTGTGCCGCCAGCAGCACCAATAGCAGCTCGATGTAGGCAATGATGCCGTAAGGAATGAGCTTGCCGATGATGAAAGCAGCGGGACGCACAGGAGAGACGAATATTTGCTGGATGGAGCCGTATTCCTTCTCACGCACGATGGCCAGGGCCGAAAGCAGAGGAGGAAAAGCCATCAACAGCACGCCAATGAGGCCGGGAACGATGAGATTGGCACTTTTCATGGCGGGGTTATAACGGACGCGAGGGACGGCGGTCACGGCTGGAGCCAGTATCTCGTTATTAGTGATACCCAGTTCGGCAAAATGATTGGCCAGTAAACGGGCTGTGAAGACGTCGTTGATCGTATTGACATAGGCTTGAACGACTCGTGCCGAGGTAGGAAATGTGCCATCTACCAAAGTTTGCACGACAGCTTCCCCACCTCCGAAAAGCGTCTGGGCAAAGCCGGTAGGGATCAGAATTGCCACCTGGGCTTTGCCTTGATCGAGCAGACGCGCCGCTTCTTCTGGCTTATCAGGATGGAATTTCAAATTGAATTTGTCGGTATTGACAAATGCCTGCACATAAGCACGGCTCTCGGCACTATTGTCCATGTCCACCACGGCCAAAGGGATGTTTTTTACATCCAGATTGAGGGAATAGGAAAACAAAAAGAGCAAAATTAGGGGCAAGAATAGGGCAATACCGAGCGTGTAGGGATCGCGCCAGATCTCGCGCAATTCTTTTTTCAGGATTGGAGTGATGCCGTTCATGAGTTTTTCCTCTCTCGAGCGCTTTCTTCCATCTCGATAAAAAGAGTGAACAGGTCTTCGAGGGAAAGGGGGACGATGCGGGCTGGGGCAGCCAGAAGATGGCTGGAATCAAGAACACGTTCAATTACCTCCAGGCCCGGCTCAGACTCCCAAACCAGCGCGTGCAACTTGTCGCCAAAAATACTCGATTGGATGATCTCCACCGTTCCCGCTAACGCCGCCAGGGCTGCGAGAGGATCGTGCACCGGCGCTTCCACCATGACACCCAGTTTCATATTCTGGCGCAGCTGCGCGGGACTACCGCGAGCAATCAAACGGCCCCGGTAGAGCAGGCCGAGGTCGTGGCAATGCTCGGCTTCGTCCATGTAATGGGTGGTGACGAAAATAGTCACCCCCTGCAGGGAGAGCGCGAAGATCAACTCCCAAAACTGGCGACGGGAGACCGGATCTACACCACTGGTCGGTTCATCCAGGAAGAGAATCTCCGGCTCATGAAGGATGGCACAGCCCAGAGCCAAACGTTGTTTCCAACCGCCAGAAAGGTCTCGAGCAAGAAGACTTTCTTTACCAGTCAACCCGGCCATTTCCAGCACCCAGGCTCGTCTCTCGCCCAACCGTTCCGGCGAGAGACCATAAACATCACCGTAAAAACGGATATTTTCCTCGACGGTGAGGTCGTTGTAAAGAGAAAATTTCTGCGACATGTAACCAATATGCGGTTTCATCGCTACTCGCTGGCGGCTGATATCAAAACCGGCGACCGTAGCCGTACCTTCACTGGGGGGCAATAACCCGCACAACATGCGGATGGTGGTGGTCTTGCCCGAGCCGTTGGGACCCAGAAAACCGAATATTTCGCCTCGCTGCACCGTAAAATTGAGTCGATCGACAGCCGTCATCTCCCCGAAACGTCGCGTCAAGTTTTGGGCGCTGACCGCGGTCTCAGGGAAAACTGGTGCTGCTCTCAAAAGGATATCGTCTTGCCTGCTCCCCTTTTTCACTGAGGAGATATCGGGGCCGCCGGCAGGTTCGCTCGTGCGCAAATCCTCGATGGCGGCGATAAACACGTCCTCCAAACTGGGCGTGGTCGTCTTGAATTCATTGACCGTCACACCGGCCTGCTGCAGGCGCGCCGGGATAATGTCTGCCTGTTCTGCACCATCACGTAAGAGCAGATGCAGCCGTTCACCGAATACCTGCACCTGGCTGACCCCGGGCATCTGTCTCAATACCGCGAGAGCATCGCTCTGAGGGGTGGCGGTCAGCTCTGCAGCTACGCCTTTGAGCATTCTTTTCAACGCTTCCGGCGTATCATTGGCGATAATCTCACCGCGGCGTAACAATGCCACCCGATGGCAGCGCTCCGCTTCATCCATGTACGGGGTCGACACAAAAATGGTAATGCCCTCGGCCAGGAATTCATACAAAATCTTCCAGAAATCCTGGCGAGAAACCGGGTCCACTCCGGTTGTGGGTTCGTCTAAAAAGAGCACCTGTGGGCGGTAGATCAAGGTGCAGGCCAGCGCCAGTTTCTTCTTCATTCCCCCCGAAAGATGGCTGGCACGCCGATTTCGAGCCTCTGCCATGCGGGCAAAGCGCAGTAATTGTTCCTTGCGTTCGCCAGAAACATCAGGTGGCACACCGTACAGCTCTGCGAAAAAATCGATATTCTCCTCCACCGTAAGATTACCGTAAAGTGTGAAGCCCTCCGACATGTAGCCGATGATCCCCCCCAGTTCGTCGCTATGGTTGATCACATCGACACCGGCGACTGTTGCTTCGCCGGCACTGGCGGTGAGGATGCCGCAGAGCATCTGCATGGTTGTCGTCTTGCCGGCACCATCGGGCCCGACAAGGCCAAAAATCTGACCCCGCCCCACCTCCAGATTGATGCCGCGCACGGCTTCCAACCTTTTTGCCCCTCGTCCGTAGGTCTTGGCCAGTTCTTTTGTGGAGATCATTATATCGTCCATGGCGTGTTTCCTTCTCAAGCCACTGAGGTCAGATTTTAAGGATTTGTTGCTGAAATTTCCCCGACTAAGCCGGTTTTGGCCAAGAAAATGGCCTTCACGAAGGTGCGATTTTGGCGACCATACACAGACATTCGCCAAAACCATTCCCCAATGTGGAATGACCGAGGATCAACAAGAGTTATTACGCTCTTGGTTCAGGTGGATCGTAATTTGCGTACCCCGAGAGTGCTCAGAAATGATGGTGAGGGTAGCACCGATAAGCTCGGCGCGTTCTTGTAACCCCAGCAGGCCAAAATGGCCCGTGGCGGCAAACTCGGCAGGATTATCGGGTACGCTGAAACCACTACCGTCGTCACTAATCGTCAAGGTGATAGCACCATCGCTGCCAAAATCCAGGAAAATACTCACGTGCTCCGCCTGGGCATGGCGAATCACGTTGCTTACAGCCTCCTGCGCCATACGATAAAGAGCCAGCTCACAGGTAAAAGGAAGCCGTTGCGACGATCCCTGCTGCTGGAAAATCGTTTTCATGCCGGTGGCTTCTCCGGTTTCCTTGAGAAGCATTTTCAGGGCTGTGACCAAGCCCAAATCTTCAAGGTAGATGGGGCGGAGAGCGCGTACAAATCGTCGTAGATCGTCGATGCTTTGCTCGGCCAACTGCTGGATATCGGCCATCATCCGGCTCACTTTGGGATTCGATGTTTCCATCTGGGCAAATTGGGCGCGTTGGTTGAGGGCGATCAGGGCTTGCAAGGTGTCGTCATGCAGTTCACGGGCCAGGCGCTTGCGTTCCTCCTCCTGCCCCGCCGTGATCGCACCGATATAGCTGCGCAGATTTTGTTGCGCCAGTTTGACTTTTTGAGCGAGATGAATGAGTTCGCGTTGTAAACGGCGGATTTCAGCAATACCGCCAACAGGCTCCTCGATGGGCTCGAACTGGCCCCAGGCCAGGGCCGCGGCCCGTGCCTCCAGCCGTTGCAGCGGTTGCACGATTTGACGAGCACCAAACCACAGGGCGACCAGGGCCATCAGCAACACCGGCACTAAAATCAAGGGAGCAAAGAGGGTCGTGCGTAGGAGAGGGCTCGAGACAGCCTCCCATGGCTCTGACAGCACCAGGGCCCAACCCGTGGGCGAAATCGGGCTGAATGCCACCACGTGCTCTCCCCTACCGGTTTGGATGAAGGTGGTCCCTTGTTCGCCGCGCAGCGCCGCTGCCACGCCGGCATGCGCCGGTAATGACTCAGACTCGTCCAGGTTACTCGCCCGAAAGAGCACCTGATTGTTGGCATCGACAATAAAGGCGTTTGCCTCGACATTGCCCACAAAGCCACCGCCAAGAATGGGCGCCGCCAACATTTCCGGCGAAAAGGCGCCGATAGCGACAGCATTACCAGGCTGTACCGCTGCCACAAAGACGAGATATCGGCCGCTGAGTTCATCGACAGCCGGAGCAGTAAACGTGGGATTTTCGTTTACATTGGCAAGGAGATCAGCCACCACTCCAGCCAGCTTTCGTTCTGCGAGCGTGAACCATAAGGTATTGTCTACACCGGTAGCCAACACATCGCCCGACGGCTCGAGAACAGCAACGCCGCCGTCAAAATCTTTGAAAAGCAAAGTTTCATTGGTCAAAAGTGTTTCTGGGGTGGCGCCTTCGGCAATGCTCACCGCCAGACTTTGCATGAGAACACCGCGATGCTGCAGTTGAGCGCTGATGGCCAATGCCGCTGTTCGTGCGGCCCGCTCATCACGTTCGCCTACGAGCGTACGCATGGCGCGCTGGTGCAAGCCCAGGCCACCGAAGGTGATAAGCAACAGTAACAGCAACAGTGGTAGAAGGGTGACAAAAAAGAGGTGCAGAGACAGACTTCTACCTAGGAATGAACTTGCGCCGGCCTGGCGCGGCGGCAACGAACCCATCTTCAGCTCTCGTCCAGTTCACCCAAATCAGGATCCAACCACCCCAACGATACCGCCCGCATTACCGCCTCCGTGCGGCTATTTGCTTGCAGCCTGCCAAAAGTTTTGGCCAGATGCCCCTGAACGGTACGGCCGCTAATCCCCAGGTATCGCCCGATTGCTTTATTGGTGAGCCCCTTGGCGGCCAGGGCGAGAACCTCCAGCTCCCGCTTGGATAGCGGCTCGATCACAGAGGGCTCTTGATACATGCTGAGCTGGCTGAGCACCTTGTGGGCGACGGCCGGGTCCAGGACAGAACGACCGGCGTTGACATCGCGGACAGCCTGCATAAGCTCGTTTGGCGAGGCTGTCTTCAGGACATAGCCGTTAGCTCCGGCACGTAACACCGCCAAGACATAGGGATCATCGTCATAAGCAGTGAGGATGAGAACACCAATCTCGCGATGATGCTCACGAATCCAGCGGGTCACATCGATCCCGGAGGCGTAGGGCATCTGGATATCAAGAATGGCAACATCAGGTTGAAACTGCCAGATCAAAGTCTTGGCCTGCTCACCATCCTCTGCCTCGGCGATCACCTGAATATCATCTGAGCGCTGTAAAAACTGGCGGATCCCTGCCCGCACCACGGCGTGATCGTCAGCCAAAAGCACTCTGATCGAAGTTGGGTGTGGCGAGGTTTGTTCTCTTGGCATCATACTATTCGTCCCAAACCCTTACTGTACACAAGCAGAACACCTTTTTCGGTTTCAATCCGATAGAAAATCCAATCCTTGTACGCATCGTCAGTAGTGTTCACATACTCCAGGGTAGGGCGTTCTTTGCGATCAGAACTCCGAAGACGTTTATGGTTGTTCAGAAGTGGATACTCGGTATGCATGGGAACTCGTTCTCTCAAGCCTCTAGAAACAGGGAAAGAGGAAGGATTAATCGTACTGGCTAAGTACAAACACAGAAGTTTGGTCGGATAAGAAAACACAATGTGTCACCCTGAGCGGATCGAATATACAACTGACATGGCCACGAAACGCTAGCGAAGGGTCTCGCGGTAGATAAATCGCTAGATTCTTCACTAGAATTGGCACCACGATGGGCCT
>JAADFV010000032.1 GCA_013152695.1 Chloroflexota bacterium
GTATCCAGGCGAGCCTGCAAACGCCGCGCCTGCTCATCCTTGGAGATATGGAGATAGAATTTGAGAATTGTGGTGCCATTGGCAGTTAGTAGTTGCTCGAAAGCGTTGATTTGATCGTAACGCTGTTGCCAGACTTCTGGCGGTACCAGATTGTGAACACGTACGACCAACACATCTTCATAATGTGAGCGGTTGAATATTCCGATCATGCGGCGAGGGGGAACAACCTTATGGACACGCCACAAATAGTCATGTGCCAAATCTTCAGGCGTCGGTTGTTTGAAGGAACTCACCTGGACGCCTTGGGGATTTGTTCCCCGCATGACATGTTCGATCGTACCGTCTTTACCGCCCGTATCCATGGCCTGCAATACGATTAACAAACTGCGTTTGTCCCAGGCATAAAAACGTTCTTGCAGCTCGACTAGTTCTTTCCGCAGTTTTTTTAGCTCCTTGCGCGCCTCTTTCTTCCGGCTAAATGGTCCTTTATCGTTGGGATCGAAAGCACTGGGATCAAAACGTGTGCCGGGCAGGATACGGTAGTGTTGGCAATAGGAGTCAATGGTATTCATAAGGATTCTCCAGGGAGAGACAGCAGAAGGGCACCGGGTAGGGATTCTTTCTCAGGAACGGCTATCGAGCGGGCCGCTGAAGTCAACTTCGCTATCATCAGGCAACAACTCACGAACACGCACTTCAGCTTTATCGAGCAAATCGTTGCAGTAACGTGCCAGTTTGATGCCAGCTTCATAGCGTTCCAAGCTTTCTTCCAAGGAACCGTCGCCTTGTTCCAGTTTGGCTACGATTTCCTGCAAGGCGTGTAGGGCTTGTTCGAAGGTAAGATTTTCGGGTAAATCGGTCATGATTCGGGCGAAGAACGAAGTAAATGGGGTTGGGAGGTAACAACGACGGGGAAGCTGCCGTCAGAAACGCGCACAGAAAGAGGGAGATCGGGATGCACTTGTCTCACACTTTGTACCACATGACCCTCGACATCCGCGACAATAGCATAGCCGCGGGCGAGGACGGCGTTGGGATTCAGGGCTTCGAGCTGCTGGGACAGCGCCTCGAGAATCAAGCGTTGCCGCTGCAAATGAGCATGGTGTGCCTGTTGCAGACGATGCTCCAGGTCATCGAGAGCCTGGCGTTGCTGCTGCAGGCGGCGGATGGGTGATTGGGCTTGCAGTCGCTGCTCGATTCTCTCGACATTACGCCGATAAGTGAGAATGGTATGCAAAAGGAGCTCACTGAGGCGCTCGATGGTAGCATCGATACTCTGACGCAGGGTGAAACCATCGGGGACAATGGCGGCCGCAGCGGCGCTGGGCGTGGGGGCGCGATAGTCGGCGACAAAGTCGGCAATGGTAAAATCAGTTTCATGGCCGACGCCACAAACGACGGGCACAGGGGCCTCGGCGATAAGACGGGCCAGGCCCTCATCATTGAAGGCCCACAAGTCCTCGATAGAACCACCTCCACGCGTCAGTACAATAACATCGATATCATTACGTTTGTAGAGACGGTAAAGGGCGGCTTGTAGCATGGCTGGTGCTTCAGCCCCCTGCACCAGGCTGGGCACCAGCAAAACATCAGCCAGGGGCCAGCGTTGTCTGAGGATACGCAAAAAATCACGCAGGGCGGCGCCCGTATCAGAGGTAATCAGGGCAATTCGTCGCGGAAAAGGAGGGAGAGGGCGTTTGCGCGCCGGATCAAACAACCCCTCGGCTTCCAGGCGGGCCTTGGTTTCTTCGAAGCGCCGGTAAATCTCACCGATGCCACCAGCAGGATGGAGGGCACTGGCAACCAGTTGTAATTGGCCCCGCGGCGCATAAAAATCAATATGTCCCGATACGATTACCTGATCACCCTCGCGGGGAATTTCCATCAGCCGCTTGACGGCAAACCGCCACATCACACAGGAAATCGTGGCTTCTGCATCTTTGAGTGCAAAGTAAAAATGTCCCGATTTGGCTAAAACCGGATTGCTAATCTCGCCCGCCACTCTCACTTCTGACAGAATAGCATCATTCTGAACTAAAGTCTTGAGATAAGTAGCAAGCTGGGCAACAGTGAGATGGTCGGACATGGAATAACGGTCAAGACAAGGCTTTCAGTCGCCGTTGCGCCTGGTTTCGATCCAAAAAAATGGGCAGACGACGGGGCTGAACAGTAATGGTAAAGGGGGTGGTATCCACCGGGTCACCGTCCAGATGGCAGGGTGCGGAGAAATCAGCCTGGATATGGATGGTCTTGCAGGAACGCCGGATGAGATCCGAGGTCTGGGTATGGGGATTGATGAACATTTTGAGGACGGTGAGAAAAAGGTGCAGGGGATGGGGCGAAGTGAAGACGATCAAATCGAGCAAACCATCATCGATCAATGCATCAGGTGATATCTGCAACCAACGCGCGTACAAGGCGATGTTGCTGGCCACAACCAGCGGAAATGACCCGTGCAATTGCTCTTCGCCATCGACATCGACCTGGATCTGTCCTGGCTGATAGCTGTAAATCGCCTTGAGGGCGGCGATGGCGTAGGTAAAAATGGGGGCGCGACGCTTGAATTCCAAATTTGCTTCTACGGCGGCGGTGGCAGCGGCATCGATTCCCATACCGGCCCAGCAAAGAAATGCATGATCGCCGGCAATGCCGATATCCACGGGAATAGCATCGCCCTTTAAGATAATTTGGGCGGCACGGGCAGTGGCGCCATCACCACGAGTACGCGGAACAGGCAAGCCGACATCACGGGCAAATACATTCCCCGTGCCCAAGGGAATGATCCCCAGGCGTGTGTCGTTACTGCCGGTTTGAATGATGCCATCGATGGTCTGTTGGATAGAACCGTCGCCGCCGGCAACGATGAGGATACGATAGCCGGCACGGACAGCCTTTTGGGCCAAATCGAAGCTATGTCCACGCCGCTTGGTTTCCCAGGCATCGACTCGCCAACCCGTAGAACGGAGTTCGTTCAGAGCCAGTCCTAAAGCCTCGTGTTTATGGGGGTCGCCAGCGACCGGATTGTGAATGAGCAATGCGTCCATGCCGGGAACTCCGAGAGAGAAGAGAGGTGAAGCGGGGAGCAGTGTTCTGTAATCAGACGGAGAGGAAGGTCGCGCGAGGAAACAGTATGCGCTTAGGCAAATAATGGGTTGATTCTACCACAACTAGAGAGACAGAGCGATCTCCCCACACAACGATAGGTACGTTTCAAATTGGGACGGACGAGGGGGAAGCGGTCAACGTAAGCGTTAGGTTCTCTACTTTACGGCAAAACTAAAGCGCCGTTTATACCGGCGTAACAGTCGCAACACCGGCGCCCCAAATAAAAGAATCAAGGTTGCGTTACCGATTCCGCGCCATAAATCCCAGATAAAAGAGGTCGTCATATAAAACAGTGCATAACGCTTGACGGTTTCACCGAATCCCACACCAGGCTGCCAATATTGTGCCGCCTGATCAGGGCGAAAAACAAACGGCCAAAACCACAAATTCATGACCAAACCATAGGCCAAGCCCAGAAGCAAGCCCAATACGGCCAGACCTCCGATCTCCCAGCGCGAACCCTGGCGTGGCTGGGGCATCAAGCCCGCGGCCGCCCCTACCCAACCGGAAGCAAACATCTGATAGGGTAGCCACGGGCCCACACCGCCGGTCAGCAGAGCCGAAGCCAGTAAGGTAGTTAGTCCTGCCAAAAAACCAAACTGTACGCCAAACACATAACCTGACAAAATCGGCAGGAAAAAAATCGCAGAAAATCCGGCAGGACCGGGTACAAAACGTAAAACTGACCCCACCGCGGCTAATGCCCCCAAAATAGCCAGCGTTTTCGATGACATCTGTCCACTTTGCATATTGGCAATGACAGTTGCCAGGCCCAATAAACTCAATAAAATCAGCATCCAAAGGGCATCGCCACTGTGAGCCATGGCTGTGCCGCTGCTTCGCCTCGGTTGGCTCCAAAAAGGAGAAAGAAAAGCGGCAATGCCTAAAATGCTGGCCAAAACCAGGGTAATGAGCGGAAGTCGCGATTTGCCAGGCATGAGTTTAATTCAGGCTGGCCAGCACATCTTCGGGGGTTAACAGTCTTGGATCACGAAATAGCTTGTTGACCTGGCTGGCAAAAACCAGCGATTCAGACATAACCCGCCGCGCCGGCCCATCCACGACTACCTGTCCCTCGGCCATGAGCAGGACGCGGTCAGCCGTAGCCGCCACCAGCTCGACATCATGGGTGGCCATGATGATCGTCTTGCCTTGTTGTTTCATCTCTTGTAAAAGCGTGGCCAGGGTACGTTTTTGGATGTAATCCAGACCTCGTGTCGGTTCATCCAAAAGAATCACCGCCGGATCGGTGACAAGGACGGCTGCCAGGGCCAACCGTTGCCTTTCACCCCCGGATAGATCACGAGGATGACTGCTGTACAAATGGTCGATGCCCAGCCTCCGTAATAAGCGCATGTCCGCCTCCGGATCAGGGGGAAGGCCATGGGCTTTGCGACTGAAGGCGAGCTCGTCAGCAACGCTCTCGGCAAAAAGGATGCGATCCGGATTTTGCGGGACGTAGGCGATGTCAACCGTCAATTGCTCCGTGGGAACATGACTGGCATCTTGCCCCAGCACTTTCACACTGCCCCGCGCCGGCTTCAGTAATCCAACCAGATGCTTGAGCAACGTACTCTTACCACTGCCGTTGCGCCCCATCAAAGCCACAAATTCTCCCGGATGCACATCCAGGGAGAGATCACGCAGGGCTTCGACGCCGTTGGCATAACGGTGCCAGAGATGTTTCACCAGCACCGAGGGGGCATGGCCGTTACGTGGTGAAATCGTCTCGACGAGGGGAGGATGGAGCCGGGGCTTGAGTTGGCGGGCAAAGCGCCGGCCCTCTTTGATGGTCAACGGCAGGGGGTCCCAGCCCAAGGCCTTCCCCAAAGTGATGAGGGGGGGTGTTTGCGGCACCTGGGCGAGAATTTCTGCCGGTGTCCCTAACAATGGCGTATGGCCATCGCCCGGCCAATAAAGGACATAGTCGGCATATTGCACGACCCGTTCCAAACGATGCTCGGAGAGGATCACGGTTATCCCCAAATCCTCATTGAGTTGGCGAATTGCCAACAGCACCTCTTCTGCGGCCTGGGGATCAAGCTGCGAAGTGGGTTCGTCCAGGACGAGAATATCGGGATGAAGGGTGAGCACAGCGGCAATAGCAACCCGCTGCTTCTCTCCGCCCGAAAGACTGCTGACAGGACGGTGACGAAGATGCGCGATTTGTAGCTGATCCAGCGCCTCTTCCACGCGTTTACGCATGACATCCTGGGGTAGGGCCCAGTTTTCCAAGGCAAAGGCCAGTTCATCTTCCACCATATCCACAACAAAACTCGATTCAGGGTCCTGGAAGACCATGCCTACGAGATCGGACATGCCATGGGGCGCCACTTGCACCGGATCCCGACCATCTACACGCAGACGACCGGATACCACGCCCCCGTAAAAATGAGGAATGAGACCGTTCAGGCTGCGAAGAAAAGTCGATTTACCGGCTCCGGAAGGCCCGATCACCAACACAAACGCGCCTTCGGGCACGTGCAAGGAAAGATCAGGAAGAACCGCCTGGCTGGCTTCCGGATAACGGTAGGAGAAATGGTCGTAAGTAATCATGAGGGATCAGACCTCAGGCGTCGCCCATTGTGCGTGGGGCCGGTGCGCCGGTAACAGCAAAGCTGGACAGAGAAGAAGAGCGTATAGGCCGCTGAGAAGAGGATTGAAGGTGGGGATCAGGGAGTAAGGGGGGTAGGGATAGTAAAAAAGCTGTTCTGCCGCCACCAGGGAGAGGATGATTGTGGTCAGCAGAATAAAGAGGGCAAGGCTCGAAACGAACGTATCGCGCCGGCGCCATAGCCAACGGCGATATTGACTACGACGGAGGCGACGCCCCTGGCGATGTAAAACCCACAACAAGGCCACGGCGCCGGCCGTCATGCTCCCTAAGGAGATCCAGGCATCGACCAGGCGGAAAGAGCGCAAAATCAGACCAATTAAGAGCAGCACCAATCCCCCCATGCTACTCAATCCCAGCAGCCACCGTTCACGCCCACTGATCGCGGCCATGTGTCCACCAAAACCACGCGCGTCCATAGATTCTGCCAGTTGAATGGCGCGCTCAAGGCCATTGGCCAGCAAGGAGACAAAAAGGGGTTGCATATCGCGCAGTCCCCGCACGTGATATCCCCGCAGCCGTTGCGCTTCGCGGATTTCTTGCCAGGCGACGAAGGTCTGGGGGATAAAGGAGATAGCAATGGTCACGGCCACACCGGCGTGATGGGCAAAAGCGGGCGTCAGCCGCAAAAGCGTATGCGGGCTGACAGCGATGTTCATGGTCATGAAGGCGAGGATGAGGGTGGTAAAACTGAGACCGGTAACAAATCCGTACAAGGCTGCTTCCAGGGTGATAGGTCCGCCGATCAGGGGCCAGGAACGGGGAAGTCGAAAAAGGACGACATCGCCTAAATGCACAGAAAGGGCGTTGAAAAGAATGGTCAAGCCCCAAATGAATAGAACAAGGCGAAACACGGTACGCCAGGCCAGGACATAAGGCTGGTGTGCACGTGTCTGCTCATGACGCTGACGTTGGATTAAGGTGCTATAAACAAAGACGACAGCAAGCAAGGTGATGAGCAAATAGAGGGGATTACGCACCAAAAGAGCTGCCCCTGCCGCCGCAGCCAACCATAAAAGCCAGGTGTAAGGATGAAAATCAGCGATCATGAGAGGTGGACTGGCGCATAACTGCCCACAGTCCGGCGGCAATCAAGAGAGCGAGGATGATGGCGAAAGCACCCAAACGCAAAAAGGTAGCAGGGTTGAGTCTGCCGCTGGACTGGGTGGGGGGAGGGGGAACGGGTGTGAGCAGAGGGACCGTATTTTTGGGGGACAACTGGCTTTGCGAGAGGGAAATGGTGGCTGCGGCCGGCAAAGGCGAGGGGGTAGCAGTGGCCTCAGGTGTCGGTGTATTTGTGGGGATTGGTGTGGGGGTCGGCGTAGGGCTGGGAGGAAGGGGGGTGATGGTCGGTGTAGAGGTTGCCACTGCTGTCGGTGTAGGTACAGGTTGGTCGGGAGCGGAGAGCGATGTCGCTGTAGGTGAGGGAGTGGTTGGGCGCACGCTCAAGCTTTGTCTGAGGATTTGCTCGCTGCCTGCGCGCTGGACACGTAAGGTGTATGTGGTGTCCTGCAACGGACACACGCGCAGGGCCGAAGCAAAGGAAACAGCTTGCTCCTGACCGTCATTTTCTCGTAAAAATAGGGCTTCGGCACCGCTGACGCTCCAGCTGAGGGTAGCACATTCTCCCGCCACAATGGTTTCTGGATCGAGGGCAAAGTCGATGGCGAGCAGGGGTAAAGGCGTAGGCGTGGGTGTAAACTCGACAGGTTCAGAGGTGGGCGTCGGCGTATGGGTGGGTGTCGGTGTAAAAGTGGGAAGAGGCGTCGAGGTTGGGGTGTCGGTGGGAAGAGGTGTTGGCGAGGGAGTGGGGGTTTTTGTAGGTTGGGGGCTGGGCGTGGGCGTGGGTAAAGCAGGAGGGAATGCCTCTTGGCAAATTTCATCGAAGGAGAGGACTGGAGGTTGGACTTCAGAACTGGCATTCATCGAGCCTGGCCCCCACGCCCAGCCATCAACAGCACCATCTGTTACCGTCCAGGAGGATGCTCCAACCTGAGAGTAAACCCAGGCATCATTCTCCAGGTGATAATAGGCCCAGTAATTGCATTCTCCAAACCCCTGGCATTCACAGAAGCAGTCTTCCAGAGGATAGTTGCAGCCATTGCTTTGGTTGGCGTCGCCAATACTGCAGATGGCTTCACCAAAGCCGCTGGCAGGATCGATGATGACGCTAAAGAAAGAGCGTTGTAAGAGCTCGGCGCCTGTGATTGATGGCTCTGAAAAGGCAATGCAATCTGTAACAACCGTACCGCTCTCGAACTGAATGACGAGGCCGGCATGGTTTTGGCTCTGCGCATGGGTGGCGAGATTGCTGCTTCCCAGCAAAAAGAGCAAGCCAAGAAGCAGCAGTCGTAAAAAGGATGGCAACAGATGGTGTGATGACACAGTGAAAAACAATCAGGCAGCTTTGCGGCGGCGTACATAGCCAGCCAGGCCGGCAAGGCCGCTACCCAAAAGGAGAAGAGTGGCAGGTTCAGGAATTTCGGCAGGAGCCGGTGATTGGGCTGCCTCGATATCGGCAAACGTCATAACAGGTGGTTGTACGGTAGGGTTGTAGCTGGCATCGAAACCGGACCAGGCAAAGCCTTCGACGGCACGATCGGCAGGAGTGTAGCTACCAACCCCGACCATCGAGCCTTCCCAGGCATCTCCGACCAGATGATAGTAGGCCCAAAAAGCGTTGGGATCGCAGAAGCAATTGTCAGTGGAGCAGCCCTGGTTATTGATGCTGCACACAGCAGGCCCGAAGCCGGCATCAGCCATACCGACCGGAACAATGGCAGCAGCAAGGACATCGGCTGTGGTGGCATCACTAGGCACAGTGACGATCTCACTGTGAGTGGTGCCATCAGGATAAGTGATCACCAATCCTACTTGCTTGGTACCGCCATCGGCCGCAACAGCAGTAGTCATAACAAGGGCTAACAGAAGGAGGGTGATAATCAAAACAAGGCGGTGGTTACGCATGCGAGAACTCCTTAAAAATATGAGGTTAGGAATTATTGAATCAACACAAGGATCGAGGATGCCTTGTGATTACAACCTGGTAATGATCGTTCGATCGAGGATTGTACTTTCTCTCAGGAAGCCGAGAACGACATGAGGGGAAAGTAGTAGGAGAAGGGCTTGGTCGTGTCGCTGGGATAGGGAGAGACGAGAGCGGGAATGGCATCGAAAGTCGAGCGCATCAAGGAACCGGCGATATCTTGACGCCAGCGAAAAGCGCCACTGCTCTCTTGAAAAGAAAGCAGTAATGTGAGTGGATCGCTGCCGTTTTTCTGAAACCGGGGCGAAGTCGGATCCCAGCCAGCGTGCAAAAGCCCGGCCATGATCAGTGCCGTGGCATCACTATTACTAACGTTATCGCTGCCCCAGCCGGCATCGGCATATTGATTACGCATGATGTAGGCCACGGCGCGCGTCATCGCGGGATGGTTGGGAGAAATGCCCAAGGCGTCTAAAGTTATGAGAACGAGACCTGTTGTGTCAGTATCTCCGCTTGCCGGGCTTCCATCACCGGGCGTGGGGTCTACAGGCCAACCCCAGCTCCCGTCTGCACGCTGTTGCGCAATCAATGTCGTCGCAACTTGAGAAGGGATGGGACGTCCGGCCTCGTGCAAAGCGAGCACGGCCAAACTAT
>JAADFV010000033.1 GCA_013152695.1 Chloroflexota bacterium
CCGTGTTCTCCGATGTCCAAACCTTCATATTCTTCCTCCTCGCTTACTCGCAAACCCATTGTGAATTTTATTATATACCAGAATATTGCAGTGCTGACAAGGGCGCGGGGATTGCAGAGTCGCAGGAGGTCTTCCAGGGTGTGATTGAGTAACGTCATGCCCGTGATGGCCACGACATCGGCACGGGGAATGATTTCGTCGGCAGTGGAGGCAGGGAGATCTCCTGGTTGGGGATGGATTTCGAGAATATCGAGTTGACCCACGCGCTTCGATAGGCGGCGAACGAAGGGAAAATGACCCACCATGGCCACGCGTTTTCCTGCTCCCTCGCGGGCGATCAGCTCCTCGGCATTTTGCTCGACCCAATGCTCGGGCTGGTGGGGAAGGAGGGCGTTGATGGTAGCAAAACCGATGCTAACCTCGGTGGGAAGTGTCGAATGTGCCAGGGCTGCCAGCTCCAGCGCGGGTAGTGTTTCCAGCTTTCCGGCCTGGGGGACGTCGGGGATACGATGATGGTCTTGCTCACCGCTCAGAGTCGAGGCCAGGCCGCAGCGCTGTTCACCTGCGCTTTCCACCACGACCGCGGTCCAGTGCAGGCCAACCTGTACCTGCTGAACACGGCCTGTCGGCAAGGTTGTAATGATATCGTGGAGTAATGTCATGGACTAAAGTATTCCGTCGTTTTCATCTGTTGTTGTGAGCCATGGTTGAATTCAACGTTGTACAATTGGCTTTGGAGGGCTAGCCGCCACCGATTTATTCGAATTTACTCTACATCGAAACCAACTTCGTTTGCAAATATTGCCTTGTCTGCCGGACTTGTAAGCAATGGGGCGTACTATTCTCAGCAAAAGATATTTCCAGCAGTATGATGCAAGAGGGTCATTTCAGCAACATAATTTCATACAAGGCCGTTCCTTTTTCGTGGGCCTGGAGCTCGGGCAGGTCGATGCGTAAATCGAGAAGAGCGTTGAAGCGGAAGTAGTAGGGATTGGCTACCAGACGCAGCAGGACTTGTTTCCATTTAGGAAAGAGATTGAGTAAACTGGTGGCCTCGATGAGGTGTGGTTGGCGCAGGGCGAGATGGACTTTACTGCGCCCTTCCTCCCACACAAAATCCAGGCGTTGGGGATAATCCCGGCCGCTGGGATGACGGATGAAGTCCTGGGTGTGTAAACGGAGGGGGGTGCCGTCGCCGATGAGGATACGATCACCTTGCGCCAGCATGAACACCGGCAATTTACGGAAACCATAGGCACGCGCTGCCACCTGTTCTACAAAAATCAGCGTATAGTCCCCCACATGGGCGCGGCCCCAATACCAATGGTCTATCACCTGATTCAGCCCAACGTTACCCCAATTATGATCGTGGTAGCCGGTGCCTGTTACGGTGTGAGTTTGTCCTTCGTAAGAGAGTGTGCCTGTGACAGTCCCGTAGGGAATAGCCGGCAGCCAGGCAAAATAGTGCTCGAAGTCACCGAAATAGGCCTTGCCCGCGCCGGGACGCCAGGGAGGAACAATACCTGTAAACGTCAGGTCTGCGGCTAGATCGCCGGCCTGAGCATGAAGTTCATAGCGATGAAGGTCACCGCGTACCCAGTTCTCGCCGATACGTACGTCACAGCAATCCTTACTGGCGGAGAATGCGTCGGGCGGGAAAATTGGGAATTGTCCTCGTTTTACGCCGTCGGGAGGGGTGATAGTGAGGGAAATGCCCGGTTTCAGAGGGCCGGAGCGTTCGAGCAAGGGCTTGGTGAGGAAAACAATGATGGCGGTGGTCCCATCATCGAAATGGGCGTCAAAATACCACCACTCAAAATACCCCCGATCGGTACTCTCGCGTTGCCCGTCTTCCCAAACCGCTACAGATTCTGTCAGTCCTTCACGGCTCATGGCCTGGGGATCAGTGCCGTAGATAATGGTTTTTGACATACCAAACCTCCACGAGTTGCCTCAGTGCTGTTTCAGGTAGAAAAGTGGAGAGTGAGTAGAATGCTAGACATAAAATCGGATAAAGAGGAAAACCAGGCAGAAAAGAAGTGTTTTTCTCGACTTGCCTGGTTTTCCGTTCTATAAGTTTCCAGTTTGAATGGCTTATAACCTGAGGCTATTGGCCGTGGCCATGGGCCACACTTTCTTGGCAGGGTGCAGCCTCAGTCAGTTCCCCGCCCAGGTAACGTTCCAGTGCTAGGCGCACGGTGCCCGATGCTCCCGTGGCCGTCTTAATGCCGTACTGACGGAAGAATTCGATCGCTCGGCCTCCCATGCCACCACTTAACATAACATCTGCCCGGTTTTCATGAATGAAGGCAGGGACCTGTCCCGGTTGATGGCTGGCATAAAAAGGATTGGCAATGACTTTGACCTCCTTGACTGCAAGGTTTTCGACGTCGATCAAAGCAAAATAAGGACAACGACCAAAGTGTTGAGCAACAATACTATCTAAGCCTTGGTTGGTTTCGACGGAAATTGCAACGCGCATAGTCTACTCCTGATTGATAAGTTGTGTGAGTTCGTCGGCCTGGACATAGTCCTCGACGGTGATGTATTGGCTTACCACGCCTGGCAGCTCGGCCACTGCTTGTTTGATCTGCTGGACAAGGTATACGGCAATGGGGCACAGGGGTGAAGAGGGACGAAATGTGTAGCTCACTTTACCATCCGATTCTACCACAAGATCGTCGACCAGTCGCATGCGGATGACATCGGCTCCGGTTTCCGGATCGATGACATTTTGCAAGCGTTCGATGATGGCCTGGTAAAGCTGTGTTTGTTCGGCAAGATTCATGATGTCTCCTTCTCTAGAACCTCGATCACAGTGTGCCAGATGCTTGTAAGTGCCCGACTGGCGAGAGAATCGGGGCGATAAGCCGTCACCGCTTCGCCCTGTACCATGGCCTCTGTTACGGCCGGATCAAAGGGGATTCGGCCTGCCACTCTGATCTTATTTTCTCGACAGAAGGCTTCGATTTCGTCGGCACCGCTGGGGTATAGATCGGCCTTGTTGACGCACACGAGGGCGCGCACACCGAAATGCTCGGTGGTTTGTAAAACCCTGTGCATGTCATGGACGCCGGCCACGGTTGGCTCTGCCACGATGAGCGCCAAATCCGCGCCCGATGTGGCTGAAATCACGGGGCAGCCGATGCCCGGGGGGCCGTCAACCAAAACAAGATCGTAACCTTCATCCAGGGCCCGAAGCCGGGCATGCTGCTTGACAAGAGTGACCAGCTTACCTGAGTTCTCCTGGGCAGGGTGCAGGTTGGCGTGAAAGAGGGGGCCAAAGCGACTATCGGAACGGAACCACTGCCCGGCAAGCTGTTCCTGCATCGAGATGGATTCGCTGGGACACTGGTACACGCAGGCCGCACAGCCGTCACAGGCAATGGGATCGATGATAAAGAGTCCTTCCTCTTCGTGGATGGCATCGAAGCGGCATACCTGGACACACTCGCCGCAAGCGATGCACGTATCCTGATCGATCACAGCCACTTTGCCTCCCCAGAAATCCTCGCGTGAAAGGATGGTCGGGGCCAGAACCAGTTCGAGATTGGCCGCATCGACATCGGCATCGGCCAGGACCAGGCGCGGGCCATCTGCTGCCAGCGAGGCGAGATGTGCAAAGGCGGCAGTGACGCTGGTCTTGCCCGTTCCGCCCTTGCCACTGAGAATGACTAATTGTTTCATGATGCCACCCCCTCGCCCAGGGCGACAAGCTTGGCAATGTTGGCCACCATTTGTCGAAAACTCTCTTCGTACTCTGGGCGTATTTCTACCAGGGTCCTTCCTCGCGCAATACCTTCACCGATATCGCGTGCAAAAGGAATGCGCATCAGAATGGGAATGCCAGCTTCCTTACAAAAGTCTTCCACCCCAGCATCACCGATATCAGCACGATTGATGATGACACCAGTGGGGAGATCGACTTCTTGCGCCAACTGTACGGCTGCACGCAGATCGTGAAGGCCAAAGGGTGTAGGTTCGGTGACGAGAAGAACGAAATCGGCCCCGCGCAATGATTCGACGACCGGGCACGAGGCGCCCGGGGGCGAGTCCATGATCACTATCTCTGTCGTAGACGGTTTCTGCCATTTTTTAAGCTGATGAATGACAGGGACGGCCATGGGTTCGCCCACATTGAGGAGCCCGCGGGCGAAATGGATGCCGCCAGGGGTGGTGCCGGCTTCGAGTAAACCGAGCTTTTGCGGGACTTCACTGATAGCCTTTTCCGGGCACATCAAGGTGCAGCTTCCGCAGCCATGGCACAGCTCCGGGAATACCAGCGTCTTTCCTCCCAAGACGATGATGGCGTGATATTCGCAGATTTCAGCACAAATACCACAGCCGGTGCATAGATTTTCATCCACCTGGGGGATGAGCAAATTGACGTCCTGGCTGGCTGTAAATGTCGGTTCGAGAAAGAGATGGGCGTTGGGGGCTTCGACATCGCAGTCGAGATAGGAGACTTCGTAGCCCGCCTCTCGCAAGACCAGGGCCATACTGGTGGCGATGGTTGTTTTGCCAGTGCCGCCCTTGCCACTTGCAACTGCGATGATCATCAATGATGTCCTTTTCCGTGCAATTCTGCGCCGGTAGCTGCATGAACTTCTTCGAGCTCACCGGCGATAAAGCGATCGAGCACTTCCTTGACCGTCTTGCCTTTGCCGAGAAAGGCACGCAAGCCAGCTGCTTGCAAAGCGGTGAAGGCGTTGGGGCCATAGCGGCCACTGACAACAGCCTCGGCACCTTGCTCAGCGATAAACTGCACGGCCTGGGGACCGGCGCCGCCCCCCGCATCGGCGGCGGGGTTTGTAAATGCCTGCCAGGCCTTTGTTTCTGTGTCGACAACGATGAAATAGGCACATCGTCCGAAGCGAGGGCTGAAGGGGGCGTCGATGGTGTTATTATTGGCTGTGATGACGATTTTCATGCGTTTACTCCCGCACCATTTCGGTGCCGCATTTAGGACATTTGATTGCGTAACAAGGTTGACCTGTTGTGTGTTTTTGGCGGTGTCCACATTGGGGACAAATACAATAGCCATCGGGGCCGGCTGCCTTGGGGCCGCCTTGACGACCCTGACCTCGGCCAGCACGACGGCCAAAACCTCGAAGTTTCATCATTCTTTCTCCTTTTCCAGAGTGATATTGGAGGGGTGTTTGGAGGCTATTAAGGGCACAGAATAGCGCCGAAAGGCGTATCTTCTTCAATCATTGGTACACCTTCCGACGCGGTTCTGTGTGTGCTCTTCGGCCAGAGGAATATTGGTAGGGATTGTTCTCTGGCCATCGAATTAGTGAATAGGGGGGAAGTTGTGGGACGGAGGCGCCCGAGAGGGGCCCCCATCCTTCATCTCCCCCTGTGGTTAAGATTTAAGACTCTTGTTGCAAGGCGTCAAGTCGGTCGTTGATTCGCTGCAAAGCATTTTCCAGGTCTTTGGCCTGAGCTTTGAGCAGATCGACTTCTTGTTCGCGCGAGAGGGGTGCTGGTGCAGCCCAGCCAGGGGCATAATCCCAGGCAGGGCCTGCTCCACCCCAGCGACCACGTCCCCAGCCATAGCCGCGGCCAAAACCGCGATTCATATAACCGGGAACTCCGTATCCGGCGCAATAACCGGCTCGACGTCCTGTCATAGGGCCTCGGCCCAGAGGGCCTGTTCCATCTCCAAATGGCATAATTGTTATCTCCTTGTTGTTAGATTGGATATTGTGATGACGGCTGATGATGTTGCCGTCGTCGTTGGCGTAATCGTTTCTGACCACCTCGCCTGCTTCCTCTCCCATTTGCTTGCCGGGAGAGTGAAGAGGGCGGGGTTGCAGTACGATTTTGAATTTGTATCTCGAGTGCGCGTAGCGCCAGAGCTGCCAGCCTGGGAACAATCTCCCGGCCAGTCCACAGTAGAGCCGAGCCAAGGGCTGGCCCCACCAGCGATCGCAGAGAACTCTTCGTTATCATCGACATGTCTTGCCGCCGAGCTGGCAGTGTTGCTGTCTCTGCCTCTGTCATTGCCACTACTTCAGCCAATAGAATCGCCTTTTGCGGGCAGGCATCTTGACAGAGCCTACACTCAGTACAAAGTGATTCGTTGATTACTGCCTGCCCGTTTTGCATGAAGATCGCGCCAACTGGGCAGACTGTAAGACAGGCCTGGCAGCCGTCGCATCGGCTCTTATCTACGTACATCATGAGGAGGCATCACCTCGGGGTGAAGAGTGACGATCGGTACGCTGGTAAGCATTCTCGACCGCTTCGATCTCTTGGCGCATACGGCGCAAATCTTCGATCCACTCTGCCAGGTGGTGTTCACCCAGCGGTGTGATGCGATAGATGCGTCGTTGCGGTCCCAAGCTATCTTCGCCCCACTCAGAGACGACCAGCCCGGCCATTTCCATATCGCGCAGGGCTCTGTAGACGAGGCTCGGGTCCAGTTGATTGAGATCAAAGCCAAATTCGTCTAAGCCATTGAGCAGGCTGTAACCATGGGCGGCGTTTCGATGAAGCATCACGAGGAGACAAGGCTGTAAAAAGCTCATTACGCGTCTTCTGCGACGACGTCTACCTCCTCTGCCTCTGTGTTGGCGGGGCATAACAGACTCCGGTGGGGTCGAATGGGATGATTAACTGGGATACGTCTATAGTATAACTCACTATAGACAATTTGTCAATAGATAAAAATGAAAATTAGATGTGAAGATGAGGATCGGGATGATATACGGTGGGCGCCGTGGATTACCTGATTCTGCCTGGTAAACTGCTGGCGAGAAAGTGAATAGCGGGTTCGATTTGACAGCATGGGACATTTCTGGTAGAAAGAAGGTGTATGCGGGCATGTGCTTTTACTAATAGACGAACCGAGCTATTATTAGCTCGTCGACATGAACCCGTCAGAAATTACTCAAGCCTATCAGTGTTCTTCTTCACTGAGCCTCGATCGCAACGGTGCGAATTGCAAAGATTGGACGGGACGTTGTAGCGCTTAGCTCCGCCGTGCAATCGACATCACTACTGTTAGCTTGGCGAGACACTCGGCGAGAGGGCGGAGCTTAGACGAGGAGGGCGGGGCGGGGAGTTTGAGGGGGTGTTGGTGCGGAGACTGAAGCTCACCTTCTGCCCGGGAGTCACGACGTATGCCAGGAAACAAGTGATTTGCGATTTGACAAATTTATCTTAGAAGGCGGTGTGACCCGGTAGCTGCTACCGGCGAGATCATGATAAAGCCTTCCTTGGACGCAGCTAGTGTACTATTTCAATGACTTCGGCAGTGGTGAAAAATCCCCGGATGTCTTTTTTGTTTTGCCCAATTTTCCGCAAGCGGAAGTGTGTTATGGTTGATCCTTATTCAGACCTCGAGACTTATACGATAGAACTCAATTCTCCTCTAGAGATGCTCAATCCAGCTCTCCTCGAGCAGGTCGATAATGCTCTGAAGAGGGTTGGCGCGTTCGGTGAAGTACGACTGGTTGTTATCAAAGGGCGCCTTCGTTTTATTCAAGTTCTGCAAAGCCAGGCGCTTGATGGGCGTGACGTAAGGATTCCAGACTCGCTATAAGGGCAGGAGCTATTTCATGATATTCGATTTTGGCACAAGAATCAGGGTATACTCTATGATGATTTTCAGGAAGCAATGAAACAAAAAGATAACCGTGGCATGATTTTTATCGGGCCGCCTTCCGGCTGGCAACCAATCAATTTTAGGGAATTAAAGGAGTATCGCGATCTCTTTTACTATTTGGTGCGGCGCGATATTCAGGTGCTGTATAAGCAAACTATCCTTGGCTTTGCTTGGGCTCTAATTCGGCCTTTGCTTAGCACAATCCTTTTTACTTTTGTCTTTGGTAATGTGGCCCAGGTAAGTAGCGATGGTGTCCCTTATCCCCTTTTCAGTTACGTGGCATTGGTTCCGTGGACTTACTTTTCGACAGCGTTGACGACTTCAAGTATGAGTCTTGTTACGAACAGTAACATGCTCACCAAGGTATATTTCCCTCGGCTGGTTTTTCCCCTTACCCCGGTCTTTGCGAAACTGGTAGACTTTCTCATCGCTTTTGCCTTCATTCCCTTCCTTTTACTCTGGTTCCATGTGGTTCCCACCCGTAACATTGTCTTTCTTCCCCTTTTGTTGGTGATTTTAATGATGACTGCCGCAGGTGCAGGGATGTGGTTTGCTGCTCTTGGTATTCAGTATCGTGATATCAAATATGCCACGCAGTTTTTGACCCAGCTTTTGATGTATGCAGCGCCGGTTGTTTGGTCGGTTACGGCGCTCACAGTACGTTTGGGGCAGAAAGGTCGTCTGATTTATGGACTTTATCCCATGGCAGGTGTCATCGAAGGGTTTCGTTCGGCCTTGCTAGGAACGGTGCCAATGCCGTGGGATCTTATCCTCATCGGCGCTTTTTATTTCCGGCGAATGGAAGTCGCCTTCGCTGATGTGGCTTAAGAGGAGTTAGCGAGATGAGTGATATTGCGATTCAAGTAGAGAATCTAGGTAAACGCTACCGTATTGGCGTTCAGGAAGAGAGATATGACACGCTTGGCGCCCAAATGTTAGCCTGGCTCCAGTCACCGCTGAATAATTACCGGCGCTTACGCAGTTTGAGTCGCTTCGGTGAAAATGGGCAGGCAGAGGATGTGATATGGGCACTGAAGGATGTATCGTTTACAGTCAAGGAAGGAGAGGTGTTGGGAGTGATTGGTCGTAACGGGGCAGGAAAGAGTACCCTCCTTAAAGTACTTTCACGCATCACCCCCCCCACCACCGGTTATGTTCGACTCAGTGGTAATGTAGCAAGTCTTCTCGAGGTAGGTACAGGTTTTCATCCTGAGCTAACAGGCCGGGAGAATATCTATCTCAATGGCAGCATCCTCGGCATGACCAAGTCCGAAATCGATCGAAAATTCGATGAGATTGTGGCGTTTTCTGGAGTTGAAAAGTTCATCGATACACCGGTCAAGCGCTATTCCAGCGGCATGCGTGTGCGTCTGGCCTTCTCGGTAGCTGCGCATCTCGAGCCAGAGATTTTGTTAGTAGATGAAGTACTGGCCGTGGGTGACGCCGAATTTCAACGCAAATGCTTGGGGAAGATGCAAGATGTAGCAGGGGCGGGGCGCACTGTACTGTTTGTTTCGCACAACATGCCGGCGATTACCCGCTTGTGCCAACGCGCTCTGCTGTTCGAAAATGGTCGTTTGGTTATGGAAGGACCATCAGATGTAGTGGTCGCCAGTTATTTGGCCGATGCCA
>JAADFV010000034.1 GCA_013152695.1 Chloroflexota bacterium
GGGTGTTGCGGTGGCTGGAACCGGCGTAGGCGTGGGGGGAATCGATGTAGGTGTGGGAGGAATGGGGGTCGGGGAGGGGGTTCCTGGCGTAGGTGTAGGTGGTTGAGGGATATTTTCGACAATAGCAACGCTTCCGGTATCTCCTTCAACGCGAACGACAGGATCATACACCCAACCGAAGATACGGGGCCCAACCTGGATCTGCCACCAAAGGCCGTCCGGACTCTTCCCCTTGATCGACCTTTGTTCACCTACAGGAAGGATGGAAACGATGGGATAAGCTGTACTAGGGCCGCTGCGAATATTCACGGCAGCGGCGGCCACCACGACCGGGCCCGTCGTAGTTGGCGTAGGCGTCGGGGGCACGAGGGTGGTGTCGGTAGCGGCGTGGACGGCTGTTTGCGTGGTAGCAGCAGTCGTGATCTTATCTGTCTGGAAAAAGCGGCCGAAAACGATGATAGCAACGACAATGGCCAGAGCAAAGATGATGGCGGCGCGTGAGGTCTGGTTGGGGCCAACAGGAATGGCCTCGATCTCGTTTGTGGGGGGCGGCGTCGCCATCTGATAGAAAAGAGGATGCTCCACCTGGGGTGGGTCTTCACCAAAGAGCGGTTTCCAATACTTGAGCACAAATTCGACCCATGCCGCGGCCGTGGCGCGTAAATACTCCTGCGAGTAAGCCTCAGGTTTTAGCAAATAGAGGTTGAACCGCTGTACCAGGGTTTCTAGCGCCGCCTCATTGAGCCCAGCTTCTGACAAAGTAGCCTGGGCCTTTTGCATAAAGTTGAGCTTGGAGACGGCCACACCCAGGCGCTCATAGAGATGTTCATCAAAGGCAAGACCCAACAGTTCTTGCAACTCTTTGATATCATCCACAAAATCATCAGGGGTATCAGCTACTTCGTAGCGTTGTAGGACAAGGCGTATCTTGTTGGCAATGGGATAAAGTGTCTCGATGTCCACCATTGTGCACCTGTCAGGGGGGGAAAGGACAACGATTGTTTGGTGGCTTATGATACCACGCCTGACAAAAGTTGGCACATCGACTCGTGGGCATTTTGTATTCTCTTAGTTGTCCCGCAGAGGCCTTATACCCCGCGTTTATCTGGCGAACTCTACACACTTTTCCTGCAAGTTGATGATAGCCCCTGAGCGAACTAAGTGCAAACACAAAAGTTTAGTTGGGAATTGGGCGTGCAATTGGCGGTAACGATGCATTGCCGAATTGCCGTCATTACAAATTTCTATTACTGCGATTTCATCGAGGATACGATGGCTATCTGCGGTTGTATGGGCTTTGATGGCCTCTATCACCAGCCATTGGTTGGGATACACTTTACGAATCTCCGACCATAACATTGGCAAAAACCTCCTATCTGTCACCAATCATAACAGCATATAGAGATTGTTTCCACTTGTACAGAAGAAAAGAGACTCGGTACCAGCAAACGAGGATTTGACCGGGGTAGTAAGTAGCGGGGTAAAATACCAAATATTGCGTATGGCTTCAACATGTCATCAAAGGTTCTTAAAAAGCAATGAAAAAACGACTACGTCGCTTCATCCCCCGGTTTGACTGGAAAAGAGATGGAAAGGCCTATGTTATCTTGCTGATAGCCGGTCTTTTCCAAGCCTGCACCTTCAATATCTTTCTGGCTCCTAGTCGTCTTGCTCCGGGCGGTGTGTCGGGTTTGGCGATTATTATTCATAAATTCCTTCTCTCACCTTTAGGGTTTACGCAATTGGTGCTGGCAATACCTCTGTTGGGGCTAGGTTTCGCCTATCTGGGGCGTTTTCGGTTTTTGGTACGCATCACTTTTTTGACTCTGGTCTACACGAGTGCTGTGGATATGCTGGCGCCTTACTTGCCGCAACAAGGGATCACAACAGATCCACTACTCAACGCCTTATTCGGTGGCGTCCTGGGAGGGATAGGGTCGGGCCTGGTTTTGCGATCGCGCACAACTTTTGCCGGGACAGGAATTATCAGCCGTATTTTGCAATTAAGAACAGGCATGCCGATCACCCAGCTGTATATGATTATCGATGGCGCCATTATCGTGGCGTTAGGCTTTACTTTTGGCTGGAATAATGCTCTTTATTCGATGATTATGTTATTTGTGTGGGGATTAGCCACCGATTATGTCTTGGAAGGTCCCAGTGTGATTCGGACGGCTTTTATTGTTACTGATATGCCGGCAGTGATGGCCAAGGGTTTGATGGACCGCATGGGTATTGGCGTTACTGCCTGGCAAGCAGCAGGAATGTATACCCACAAGCAGCATACCGTTCTCTTCTGTACGATCAGCCGTCCAGATGTCGCTACTCTGGAAGAAGTCATCGCAGAGATCGATCCCTCGGCCTTTGTTGTCATCGGCCAGGGGCATCAAGTTCGAGGCGGGGTGATGCGGTATAAGGCCGTCAAGCCAGTAAGCAAATAGCGATAATTCCGCTTTGCCTGTGACCCCATGTTATAATATTGAACAAAAGTAAGGAGGAGTCTAGTGACCCCAGTTATTCGAATTTGCGATGCAAAAGAGTATGTCGGCCAAACTGTAACCGTGCGTGGCTGGCTGCAACGCCGTACCGGCAAAGGAAAGATCAATTTTCTGCGAGTACGAGATGGTAGCGGCAGTTTTCAGGCTGTGGCTTTCCGACCCAATCTTGGGGATGAGCTCTTTGCCAGAGTTAAGTCATTGACAACCGAGTCATCCATTATTCTGACCGGTGAGATTAAAGCGGATGAACGGGCGCCGGGAGTTCCTGGTGGCTACGAAATGGATTTGCAGGACATCGAAATCGTGCAAATTTCAGAAAACTATCCCATTACGCCCAAGGAGCATGGCATTGAGTTTTTGTTGGATAGGCGCCATCTCTGGTTACGTTCGAACCGGCAATGGGCGATTGCGCGAATACGGGCCACCGTGAGCCGCGCCATTCGTGATTGGTTGGATGATCACGGTTATCTGAACGTGGATACACCCATCCTCACTCCGGCCGCCGGCGAAGGCACCACCACGCTCTTTGAGATTGATTATCATGGTGTGCCTGCCTTTTTAGCCCAGACCGGCCAGCTTTATAACGAGGCAAATATCTTTGCTTTTGGCAAGGTTTATTGCTTTGGTCCCACCTTTCGCGCCGAGAAATCAAAAACCCGGCGGCACCTGCAAGAATTTTGGATGGTTGAGCCCGAGATTGCTTTTTGCAAGCTAGAAGAACTTCTTGAAGTTGAGGAGCAGTTTGTTTCGTATATTGTGCAAACAGCTTTGGAAAAATGTGCGGATGAGCTCAAAGTGTTGGAGCGAGATACAAGTCTTTTGCAAAATGTGAAACCACCCTTCCCGCGGATTACCTATGATGAAGCTGTGGCGATGGTCAATGAGGCTGCTGCGGCCGGTGTGACGGTTCCCCCGCATGATGAACCCCTTACCCCCATGACCTGGGGTGAGGACTTCGGTGCGCCCCATGAGACGTACATTGCCAGCCGCTTCGATCGCCCCGTATTTGTGACGCATTATCCTACCGCTTGCAAGGCGTTTTATATGGAGCCAGAGCCGGGGCGACCAGAAGTTTGCCGGAGCGCGGATTTACTGGCACCCGAAGGTTACGGTGAGATTATCGGTGGCAGCGAACGGATGAGTGATCCCGAGCTTCTTCTCGCTGCGATCGAGCAGCATAATCTGCCCAAAGATGCCTACAACTGGTATATCGAATTGCGACGCTATGGTTCGGTGCCGCATAGTGGTTTCGGCTTGGGTCTGGAACGCACTGTGGGTTGGATTTCTGGCATCAGTCACCTGCGGGAAGCCATTGCTTATCCGCGCACACTGGGTAGATTGACACCCTAGCCCATGATGCCCGGCCTGGTTCTCATCCCGCTGGTGGCTTTTGCCCTGGCGTTGGTTCTGACCCCGGTCAGCATGCGTTTGGCGTATCGTTGGAATCTGCTCGACCATCCTGGTGGACGACGCCAACATATTGGCGATATACCGCGTATTGGCGGCATTGCCCTTTATATCAGCTTTGTTGTAGCCATGCTGGCGATACGTTGGTTACCGCCAGCATGGCTACCGGTCAGTTCCGACCCGAAAGAGGCGCAGCGTTGGCTGGGGTTGTTGCTCGGCGTGAGCTTTGTGGCCTTATTTGGCTTGCTAGATGACCGTTTTGAGTTCGGGCCCTGGCCTCAGTATGGCGCACAGCTGGTCGCAGGTGTGATCAGCATCGTCTTCATCATTTTCATCGAGCGTGTCAATAACCCCTTTGGCCCCAATCCCATCATCTTTCCCCGTCCTTTGATCTGGTTCCTGACGATTTTCTGGTTTATGGGCGCCATGAATACGATCAATTGGCTGGATGGCATCGATGGTCTGGCGACGACGGTGGCCGCCATTGTCGCCGTCGTGTTGGCCATCCACATGCTGCGCACCCAGCAGCAGAGTGTGGCTTTGCTCGCCCTGGCTCTATTGGGAAGCACCTTAGGATTTTTATTCTTCAATTTTCCGCCGGCACGTGTATTCATGGGCTCTATCGGCGCCTATTTTTTGGGCTATACGCTGGCAGCGTTGGGTTTGATCGCGGGGGCGCGGGTCGCGACGGTCCTCCTCGTCATGGGCTTACCGGTGTTGGATGTAGCCTGGTTGATTTTCTGGCGGTGGCGACATGGTCGGCCTTTGGGTCAAGGAGATCGAAATCATTTACATTTTCGCCTCCTGGCCAAGGGTTTTAGTGAACGCCAAATCGTGATAGGCTATGCTACTTTTTGTGCCTTATTTGGCGTGATTAGCCTGATGACGGCCAGCACTCAGGCGAAAGTAGGCGCATTACTGGCATTACTGGCGGTGGGGGGGTACATTATTTGGTGGGCGTCGCCACACGTTGCGACTACCCCGTCTGATTAAGGAAAGGTTACGACTTTTATGTTTGAGCTAACATTTTTGGGCACTTCTGCCTCAGCTCCCTCCGTGCAAAGAGGGCTGTCCAGTGCAATTGTACAATTTCGGAATCATCGCTTTATGGTGGATTGCGGGGAAGGAACACAGCGGCAATTATTGCGCTCAGGCTTAGGATTCAAGCGGATCAATAAAATTCTGATCACGCACGGACATCTGGATCATATTTTGGGCTTAGGGGGGCTTGTATCGACGATGGCACGTTGGGACGTGATGGAGCATGTCGATATTTACGCGGGGACATTTGCTTTACAACGCATTCAACGCTTGTTCGAGGTGGTTTTTGGTGATGGCGAGCCACCGGCACAAATCAGTTTGCATGTACTGGAGGAAGGCATTTTTTTCGAAGACGAGCACCTGCAGGTTAGTGCTTTTCCCGTAGAGCATCGTGGGCCTGATTGTTTTGGTTTTCTGTTTGCCGAGAAGGCAAAACGGGTATTTTTAGTAGAAAAAGCCGAAGAATTGGGGGTTCCTGCCGGGCCAGAACGGCGGCGGTTGGTGGCAGGCGAGCGAGTCGAGTTGGCAGACGGGCGAGTGATCGAGCCTGAGGAGGTCTTGGGGCCGCCCCGTCCAGCCACACGCCTGGCCTTCATCGGCGATCTAGCGCGAACCCGGCGGCTAGCGGCGCGAGTACAAGGCGTCAATGCCCTCGTCCTCGAAGCAACGTATCTCGAAAAGGATCGGGAGATGGCACAGCGTTTTGGTCACCTGACGGCAGCCGAGGCAGCCCGTTTGGCGAAAAGGGCTCAAGTAGATTTATTGATTTTGACCCACCTTTCCCGGCGCTACTATGCCAGCGACGTTTTGGCAGAGGCTCAGGCCATTTTCCCCAATACCATCGTTGCCAATGATTTTGATCATTTCGAGGTGAAACAGAAAATGCCCTGATTAATGGATAATCAAGGCATTGCGATTATTGGAGATTTAGAATTCGTCAGTCGACAGGTTCGGGAGCTGTGGCAGGAAGTTCGTCGACTGGCGTCTTCTGCCAGCGTGTGCCCTCATCGATAAGCATGACGGGAATATCGTCGCGAATGGGGTATTTGCGTTCGCATGTCTGGCAGACAAGCCAGGTGTCGTTGACGAGTTCTAACAGTCCTGCTTCGTCCGCTTCCTGAACACAAACGGGGCAGCGCAGGATTTCGAGTAGTTCATTTGAGATGGTCATAATTACGCCTCGGAAGGTGATGGTGGATGTGGGAGGGAGTATAGCACAGCTAGAAGATCAAACCAATGTTTGCGGCTGAATACAGTCGGGGGCGTCGTAAGTAGGGTTATTGACGCGAGGACTGACGGGGAAGGCAATCAGGCCAGTGCCGCTGTAGGGGCGGAGGAGTTGCCGAAGGTGGGAGGGGGCGCTGGTCGGAGCAAGCCAGTCTGCATAATCGCCAGGTTCGAGGATGACAGGCATGCGGTTGTGGATTGGCCGGAGGAGTTCGTTGGCTGTGGTGGTCAGGAGGGTGCAGGATTCGATGACACTGCCGTCGTCTCCCTGCCAGCGTTCCCAGAGGCCGGCGAAGGCGAAGGGGTGGCGGTCTTCAAAGGTGACGTAGTAGGGCTGCTTGCCATTTGTGCGTTTTTGCCATTCATAGAAACCATCGGCAGGGATGAGGCAGCGACGATATTTGAAGGCGCCCCGGAAGGCTGGCTTTTCAGCGACAGTTTCGGCGCGAGCATTGATCATGCGCGCCCCGATTTTGAGATCCTTAGCCCAGAAAGGGATCAGTCCCCAGGTGAGATAGGTAAATTCTCGTTGGTTCCGGTTGGGATCGAAGCGAACAGCAGCCACCGGTTGCGTAGGAGCAATGTTGTAGCGAGGGGCGAGGTCGGGTAGATCGTGAAGGTTGAAAAGCGTAGCCAGGGTTTCAGGATCGGCCGCGAGGGTGAATCTTCCGCACATAAGCAGGGAGTAGGAAGTAGGAAGTAAGGAGTAAGGGGGGCAAGCGCCGTAAGACTGGCGCGGAATGGGCGGAGGGAAACAAAAGAGAGTATGGTCGTGCTTATTTGTATGGTACTCGATGCAAGGAGGGATGTCAATGGGGTTGATGACTTCGGAAATGTTGCTGTTTCAGGCTATAATGTGGGTATGAAAGATTCATTTGAAGATGTTTTCTGGCAAACATTGTTGACACGGCGTTCAATCCGGCGCTATCAGCAGAAACAGGTACCCAGAGACCTGATCGAACGACTGCTAAAGGCGGCGATCTGGGCACCAAATGCACATAATCGTCAATCCTGGCGATTTGTCGTGATCATGGAAGCAGAACGACAGCACCTGCTGGCAAAACGTCTGGCAGAGCGCTGGGAAGAGGAGATGCGGGCGGAAGGGCAGCCCGAGGAACAGATCAGACTGCATACAAAACGATCGTATGAGCGCATTACCGGCGCCAGTGTGCTTGTGGTTGGCTGTCTCTCGACGTCAGAGGCAGTTATGTCCGGAGATGAGCGGCATCGACGCTTGGAGTGGCAGATGGCCGTGCAGAGTACGGCTCTGGCGTTAGGACAATTGCTGCTGGCCGCCCATCATGAAGGATTGGCTGCTTGTTGGCTGTGCGCTCCCTTGTTTGCCCCCGATGTAGTCCGTGACGTGCTAGCTTTGCCGGAGGATTGGGAACCTCAGGCCTTGATCTCCTTGGGCTATGCCGCGGAAGAACGCGAATCGCAGCGTAAGCCGCTGGAAGAGGTTGTGGTATGGCGCTAGATCACGGCTTTTCGGGCCGGGTAGTGGCTTTGGCCGGAGGCGTGGGTGGTGCCAAGCTTGCTCATGGTCTGGCCCAGGTGCTAGAACCGGAACAGCTTACAGTCGTGGTGAACACCGGTGATGACTTCGAACGATGGGGATTGTTGATCTGCCCGGACGTGGACACCGTGCTCTATAATTTGGCAGAGGTCAATCACCCCCAACAGGGATGGGGGCGAGCAGATGAGACATTTTCGGTATTGGAGGAGATGAGACAACTGGGTGAGGATACCTGGTTTCGCCTGGGGGATCGTGATATTGCTTTACATCTTTTACGACGAGATTTATTGAACCAGGGAATGACTTTAACTGAAGTCATCGCCGAGTTAGCCCAGCGTTTGGGCGTACAGCCGAGGGTGTTACCCATGTCGGATCAGGCCGTACGGACGATGATTCAAACACCTGCGGGCGAGTTGCCTTTTCAAGAGTATTTTGTGCATCAGCAGTGTGCTCCAGTTATGCTCGGGATGCGTCTGGCAGGCTTGGCCGAGGCTCAGGCAACAGAAGCGGTGTTGGCGGCGTTAACAGAAGCAGATCTGATCGTATTTTGCCCCTCGAATCCCTTTGTCTCCCTCGATCCGATTTTGGCTTTGCCGGGAGTGCGTGATCGAGTGGCCGAGGGCGTAGCCGTGGCGGTGAGTCCCATCGTGGGGGGAAAGGCGTTAAAGGGGCCGGCGGCCAAAATGATGCAGGAATTGGGGTCAGATGTGAGTGCTCGCGGTATTGCTCAGCACTATGCGAGGTTACTTGATGGCTTTGTCTTGGATGTGAGCGATGCAGCCTTAGCTGACGATGTACGGGCACAGGGGTTGCATGTTTTGGCAACTGACACGGTGATGAGAAACAAGGCCGATCGAGAAAAGTTGGCGGCGGCCCTCTTACATTGGGTGGCAGAATGGATGTAGGCGGTGGGTTGCGGGAGGTGGCGCGGCAAACAGTAGCAAGATTTCTGCGTTTGGGTGAAGAAGCAAAGTTCGCCGTTCGTGGTCGTCCTGCCCCCGAGGACGCGATTGTGGTGGCCGCCGCCGCACGTAGTGGCTCTACCTGGCTGGCAGATATGCTCAGCGCCGCACCCGGTTTACAGGAGATTTTCGAGCCTTTTCACCCCCAACATAGTGCTCTTTATCGGCAATTGGTTGGCGTACAGGCAAATCAATCGCGGCAGTATAAACGAGTTTATCTCCGGTCAGGGACCCAGCATCCCCAGTGGGATGTGTTACTGGCGCAGGCGCTTACGGGCAAGATTCGCAGTTATCGCACAGACTATCAGCGCCGGCGCTTTCTGCCGGATCGGTATGTGGTCAAGTTTATTCGTGCCAATATGATGCTGGGTTATCTGGCCGATCGGTTTCAGCCGCAGATTGTGTTTTTGACCCGGCATCCTTGTGCCGTGGTATATTCACGATTGCACAGGGTGCGGGAGCCTTGGTTTGCTGATGTGAAAGATTTATTGGCCGACGAGGCTTTGGTGGCCGATTATCTACAACCGTGGCTGCGCTATGTGGAGCAAGAG